>JAFGRR010000120.1 GCA_016935035.1 Phycisphaerae bacterium
GCGGCAGATGCCGGAGAATGCCCGCGCCTGGCACAACATTGCCGTCGCGCACCAGGCCCTTGGTCAACTCAGTGCGGCCCGCGACGCGTGGGACCATGTCATCAACCTGGACCCGACCAATATCGAGGCCTACGCCCGGCGGGCCGAGGTGTATATGGATTTTGACGATTGGCCGGCGGCCGTCCGCGACCTGTCGCAGGCCTATGCGATTGAGCCGCGCGACGTGGACATCAAGCTCAATCTGGCTCTGGCACTGATGAAGCTCGGGCAGCACGCCGAAGCCGGCCGGCTGGTGGAGGGCATCCTGGTCAATCAGCCGCGTAACGTTCCGGCCCTCAACCGCCTCGGCGAAATCCACTGGTCCGCGTACGTCGCGGATTCCACCGCTGCCGAACGCGCCGCCGCCGTTGATGCGTGGCAGCGTTCGCTGGCGATTGACGCGGCCCAAGCGGATGTGCGAGCGGCGCTGGATGTTGCCCGGGATGCGCGGGAGTGATGCGGCCCACTGATACAGCGCGGCGGGAGCGCCCGGGACGTTTGTGACGAAGCCTCTCGATGCCGGCGTAGGACCGAGAGGCTCGTCAATGAAAAAGCGCGATCTGTCTACCATTGCCGCCGGCGGAACCCGAGCAGCGGCAGCGCAAGCACTATGATCGATGCCGGCTCGGGCACGATAACGTAGCTGGCCCAAGCCAAGCCGCCGCCGTAGGCCAAAGTGCCGTCGCCGCTGACGGCAAAATCGTCGCCCTGTCCAGCGTCCACGAGATAGCCGCCGTCAAATGTCCACGCCCGGCCAGGGATATCCACGCTGTCCTCAGCGTAGAAGGTCCCGACTATGCTGCCTCTCCACGTGAGAATCCCACTGATGAAGCTGGTGTACCTGCCGCTGCCTGGTGGCTTCTCGTTGACACGCCAGTTGCCGTGGTAGTCGGGGCCGATTGCGCGGGACATGTTCTCACCGACCCAATCGAGATCAGCCTCATAGGGATCGGTGCTCAGCACGTCGGACGTCCACGTGGATACCAGCGACTCTCCCGAGCCGCTCGCGACGACCGCGCAGCCCTCCCATCGTGAAAGGGCCGCGTTGTAATTCCCGGCACCGAGAATATCCAGTGCCTGTCCGTTATAGACGGTGCCCGCGTCAAGCGCGAAGCTGAATTCGAGGTTGCCCGGGTCTGTCACGGTCGTGAAATCAAGGCTGGCGGTTTCGTCGATCCCGAATGTCCGCGCGACGCCCTGCACCT
Source organism: Phycisphaerae bacterium (assembly GCA_016935035.1). Lineage (GTDB taxonomy): Bacteria > Planctomycetota > Phycisphaerae > UBA1845 > Fen-1342 > JAFGRR01. Next base: position 1,245 of record JAFGRR010000120.1, read on the forward strand.
CCGCGCCCATGGCTTCCATCATCATCTCGGTGACTTCGACATCCGCCGGCAGCGGGCTGGCGGTCACCGGTGCCACGAGCACCGACGTGGCACAGATCACGATCGCGCACAGCCTGCAATTGAATCGAAACATGACTCTCTCCTTCTGGCGATTGACGACCAGTTCTGACCGGCTTCACGCACGGTATGGCGGAAACCACGGTTGCCGGTCACACCACCGGCACCAGGGGGTCAGCGACATCCATTGCGGAAACCGGCGACAAAAGATGTGGAATCTCTCGATGTCCCGGTTTGATTCAAATGGCACAGTCGAGCACAATCCGCGTGGTTTGAGCCACTCGTCAAGGAGTATGCCCGATGCATGGCGACATCATGCTGGGCCTCACACTCATCGTTGCCCTGGGCGTCAGCGCCCAATGGATCGCTTGGCGGCTGCGCATCCCCTCCATCCTGCTGCTGCTGGTCTTTGGTTTTCTTGCCGGCAACCTGCGCCACCTGCTCGGCCACGTTCCCGAGGTGCTCAACCCCGACGCTGTGCTGGGGGACATGCTGTTGCCCGTCGTCTCGCTCTTCGTCGCACTGATCCTGTACGAGGGCGGACTGACGCTTAATCTACGCGAGATCACGAACGTCCGCGGTGTGGTGCGGAATCTCGTGACCGTTGGCATCCTCGTCACGTGGGTGTTGGCGACGGCGGCGGCACACTGGATTGTCGGGCTCGACTGGCGCGTCGCGTCCGTGCTCGGGGCTTTGCTGGTTGTCAGCGGGCCGACCGTGATCGGGCCGATGCTGCGGTTGCTGCGCCCCAAACGACAGTTGGGGTCGATCATCCGATGGGAGGGCATCGTCAACGACCCGATTGGTGCGTTGCTGGCGGTGCTGGTTTTCGAGGTAACGCTCAGCGGTGACGTGCAGTCCGCCACCTCGATCGCCGTGTTCGGCGTGCTCAAGACGCTCTTTGTCGCCGGTGGCCTGGGAACGGCGGGGGCGCTGCTGCTGGCGCTGATGCTCAGACGCCACTGGATTCCCGACTATCTGCACAACGCCGTCTCGATGGCGTTTGTCATTGTCCTCTTCACGCTGACCGACCACATTCAGCCCGAATCGGGCCTGTTCACGGCGACTGTCATGGGCATCGTGCTCGCGAACCAGCGTCTGGCCCGCATCCACCACATCATAGAGTTCAAAGAGCACCTGCGTGTCATGCTGATCTCGACGCTCTTCATCCTGCTCTCGGCTCGGCTGACGTTTGACCAGATCAGTCAACTAGGGTGGGGCAGCCTGTTCTTCGTCGCGGTGCTGATTCTGATCGTGCGGCCGGCGGCGGTGGTGGCCTCGACGCTCGGGTCGGGAATCAACTGGCGCGAGCGGGCGTTGCTGGCGTGGTTGGCGCCGCGCGGTATCGTGGCGGCGGCGGTGTCGTCGGTCTTCGCCTTGCGTCTGGAGCAGGAGTACCCCGAGGCCGCACTGCTCGGGCCACTGACTTTTCTGGTCATCGTCGCGACCGTGGCGGTCTACGGCCTAACGGCCGGCCCGCTGGCCCGCTGGCTAGGAGTGGCTGACCCGAATCCCCAAGGCATACTGCTGGTCGGCGCCCATAGCTGGGCCCGTGCACTGGCCGAGGTTCTGCACCGCGAGGGCATCCGTGTGCTGCTCATCGACAGCAACCGCACCAACGCCTCCGCCGCCCGCATGGCCGGTCTGCCGACCTACTCGGGCAACGTGCTCGGCGATTTCATAGAGGACGAACTCGATTTGCAGGGCATTGGCCGTTTGCTTGCCGTCACGCCCAACGACGAGGTCAACGCCCTGGCCGTGCAGCGCTTCGAGCGGTTGTTCGGACAGAAAGAGGTCTATCAGATGCCGCCGGCGATCGGGCGCGGCGGCAAGAAACGTCTGGCCCACGACATTCACGGCCGGTTGCTGTTCACCGACGAACTGACGTACACGCGCATGCTGGAGCGTGTGCGCGGCGGCAGCGTCTTTCGTGCCACGCCGCTGACCGAGAGCTTCGATTATGAAGCCCTGCGCGGCCGCTTCGGCTTCGACGTGGTGCCGCTGGTCATCAAGCGTGCCAACGGTTCACTGACGATCATCGCCGCCGACCAAGACCCCAAGCCCAAGCCCGGTGACACGATCATCACACTCGGCCCACCTGATGAGAAACCCGTCGCCGCGTTGAAGCCCGACCCCACCCAATGACCGACTCACCGCGACGCCGGGCAGAACGCGGTGTCGCTGGCTGAGCCCTGAAAACTGAATACGCCCCTCGCTGCCGCTCGGGCTCTGATTCGCGTGCCGTGCTGCCGTTGGGCGACTGATGCGTGTAGAATCCCGGTGTTGCCCTGGGGAGTGCCGCTGCTGAGGCGTGCCGATGTCGCGCAACGGGAAAGTCATCGTGGCCATGTCGGGTGGCGTGGACTCCTCCGTCACCGCTTGTCTGCTGAAGGAACAAGGCTACGAGTGCGTCGGCGTCTTCATGAACGTCGGCGTTACGCGCGGCGTATCGGCGGGCTCCGGCACCGATGCGGCATGCTCCACGGCGCCAGCATGTTGCTCGCATGACGCCGCTGGCGATGCCCGTGCCATCGCCGATCGACTCGGCATTCAGTTCCACGCCCTGGATTTTAAGGCGGATTTCGAGCGTATCATCACGTACTTCCTGGATGAATACGGCCGCGCCCGCACGCCGAACCCGTGCATCCGCTGCAATCAGGAACTGAAGTTCGGCAAGTTGCTGCGTTTCGCCGACTCGCTCGACGCCGAGTTCATCGCGACGGGGCACTATGCACGCATCGTGCGCAACGGCGAGGCCCCGCGTTTGGCGCGTGCGGCCAACGTTGCCAAGGACCAATCGTACGTGCTGTTCGGCATCCGGCGGGCGGACCTGCCGCGCGTCCTGCTACCGTTGGGCGAGATGCCCGACAAGTCGCTGGTACGCGACCTCGCCGCCACGCTTGGCCTGAGCGTGCACGACAAGCCCGAGAGTCAGGAAATCTGCTTCATCCCCGACAATGACTACAAACGCCTCGTGCGCGAGCGGCGGCCGGAGTCGCAGCAAAGCGGCGTGGTTCGCGATGTGGCCGGCAACATCGTCGGCAGCCACGAGGGCATTACATCCTACACGATCGGCCAGCGTCGCGGCCTGGCGCTGGCGATGGGCTACCCGATCTACGTCACCGATCTGTGCGCCGCGACCAACACGGTGACGATCGGTACGCGGGCCGAATTGCTGCGCGATGGTCTGGTCGCCGACGGAGTGAACTGGCTGGTTGACGCGCCGACCGCGCGGCGCGCCGCTGATATCAAGATTCGCTACACGCACACACCGGTGGCGGGCGACATCACACCCGACGCGGACAATCGCGTCACGGCCACGTTCTCAGAGCCGCAACCCGCCGTCACCCCCGGTCAGGCGGCCGTCTTCTACGACGAGCAGGATGTGGTTCTAGGCGGCGGCTGGATCGCCAGCGCGTTTCACCAGGCGGCAATGTAGCGGCCGACGTCCCGTCGGCCGTCTTCGGCGCTTGCGCGTAAACGACGCTACCGCGGTAGCGTTTGTAGCACTCTACGGCCGACGGGACGTCGGCCGCTACGTGCGTCCCTCAATGCCTCGAACCTTCCACAATTACTCGGCAGCGAAGCGCAGCCCGTCGACCGGCTTATCATCCAGTGTCATGATTCCGCAGCAGAAGCCCCATCCGCCGTTGCCCTGTGTGATCTTGAGCATCAGCGTATTCCAGCCCTGGTTCAGATCGACATCGACGGTGTCGGACCCGCAAGTCAGGCCGCGCGCGACCTTCGCCGTGTGCACAACCACGCCGTTCAGCCAGATCTTCAGGCCGTCATCGCTGCCGGCACGCAGCCGCGCCTTGGTCGCGTGCTCCATCCAGATCCGAGTCCGCACGTAGATGCAGCACTCTGTCTGCTGCGCGACGCTGTTAAGGTCGAATTCCCACGGCTGTTTATCGTTGGTCAACGCCAGCGGCTGCCATTTGACATCGGCATCGGCGGTTTCCGGCGGGAGTGCGTCATCCACAAGGTCCAGGCCCGTGTGACCCTTCAGAACGTAGAACGGGCTTACCAGCCAGTCCATGCAGTAAACCCGGCATTGCCGAGCGATCTCAGTGGTCTCGTTGATGCGCGCCAGCTCGTCCTCGGTCGCGTCGGCCCGCAGCGGCTCCAGCGCGGCCATGGCTTCCTCAGTATGCCGAGCGGCAATCGCGCGTGAGAGTGCGATGACGGCGGCACGCGCCTCGGCCCGCAGGTCGGCGTCTTCCAGGTAACGCTGGGCTTCTTGCAGAGCCGCGACGCTGGGAATCGTCGCCAACGTGGACAGCGCCTGCTTCTTCATATCGGGTTCGTCGGCGAGTTCCATCGCCCGACGCCAGTTGGCGAGGCGTTCGTCCGGCGTGCCGGCTGGCTGACGGAGTATCTGAACGATGGCGCGGAACGCGAGTACCCGGTGCGCTGTGCTCGCGTTGGCAGCCGCGATCACGAACAGGTCCTCCAGCACGACCGGGTCTTTCCAGTCGCACAGTGCTCGCACCGCTGCGTCGCGTACGTCGCCATTATCGCTGTCACGGGCGGCTCTTACGGCGGCCAACGCCGCTTCGCCTCTCAGCCGGCCAAGCGTGCGCAGCAGCACCGGCTGCGACTCTTCGTGCACTTCGGCCAGTCGGTGAAGCACCGGCTGCGCATGTTGCTCGGCATCTGGCTCGCGCTGGCAGATTTTCACGACGGCGTTCTGGGCCGCGTCGCGAACCGCGTCGGCCTGAGCGGCCAACATGATGTCCAGCAGCTTGGCGAGGTCGGCATCGGCGGCCAGTTCGCCGAGCGCATCCAGCGCCGCGCGCTGGCCCTGCTCATCCGCATAGTCCACGACCGCGAACATCGCCGGTACCTCGTTCTTGGCCTGGCGCGCGAGCAGCACGCCAATCAGCAGCGGCCGAATGCCGGGGTCGGATCCGCGCAGCTCGGCCGCGATGGCCGCGTTGACTTGCTCGCCGCGCAGCGCACGCAGGCACGCGTCGGCGGCCGCGCGGTCGTCGTCATCGCCGGTAGTGGCATACGCAACGATGGCCGGAACGGTGTCCGCGCCGCCGAGTTTCTCGAGAGCCATCGCCGCCGCCAGTCGCACCGCCTGCTCCTGGCTGCCCAGCAGATGCACCGCCGGCTCGTGCGCCGAGGGTTCGCGGCGTTCGGCCAGCGCATCGAGCAGCGCGACCTGTGCCTGCGGCGTGGCGCCGCGCAGTAGGGCGGTCAGGCGTTCGGCAGTCCCATGGCCGACCAGTGTGTCGGCCAGTCCGGCCGCCACTACGCTCATGTAGGTATCGGTCCCGCGCACAAGCTCGGCCAACGTCTCAAACATGTCGTCGCCGCGAACCTTGACCAAGCCGCGCAACGCCGCCGCCCGGAGACGTTCGTCAACATCCGACGAATACACCGCGTTGAGTGCTCGCGCGGCCTGGGTCGGTGAATGTTCGGCCGCCGCAAAAGCGGCGCGCACACATGCGTCGGCGACTGCCGGGCGCATCTCGGGGCCGCCGGATTCGAACAGGATCGTGAGCTCTGGAATCGCGTCACCGGCTGCGATATCGGCCAATGCCGCGATCGCCGCTCGCACGACTGTCTCGTCCGCGTCGAGACACAGCGGTGCGAGCAGCTTCACATCACGCAGGTTGCCTCGCGCGCCGATCGCGTTGATGAGCGCCACCCGCCAGGCTGGGTCCTCTGAAGCGGCGAGCGCGTCGCGCAGTGCGACACCGGCCATGGGGTCGGGGTTGGTTTGCAGCGCCCGACGAGACAGTTCGCGAATCTGCGCGTCATCGTCACGCAACAGTATCTCCAGAGTCGCGACGACCTCGCCATGGCCCAGTTCCGCCAGCTTGCGCAGCAGCCAGACGCGCGCGGGCTTGTTGGTCGCGGGTGTCAGCCGCTTGGCGATCTCCTGGCAAAGCGCCAGGCGACGATCCTCATCCCCCGGCGCTCCGGCCCGACTGCATAGACTGTCGATGACGTAGCGCGCTGCCTGACGCACGGCCACGTCTTCGTCGGCCATCAGCGGCAGTTGCTCGTCCAGCACACGGGCGTACTCACCTTGGTAGACATCCGGCCCGCGCGTGTTGGATGCCCTGTTGGTGACGGTCTGAGCCTGCGCGGTCAGCATGAACACGATCAGCAGCAGGGCGTTTTGCAGATAACGCATGGTCATTCTTCGCTCCCGAATCAGCTTGTATCAAAGGTGCCACGGCGCGCGTTTGGGGCGATCCAGCAGGCGGGCCGCCTCCGCGTCACCGATGATTTCATGCTTGGCCGGATCCCAACGCAACGCACGTCCCAGCCACGTCGCGATGTTGCCGAGATGGCACACCGTTACCGAACTCGCGCCGATCGCCACGTCGCAGACCGGCCGTCTGCGCTTGCGGATGCAGTTCAGCCAATCCTGGTGATGACCGGGACTCTCATACAGGTGCACGTCATTGGGGCCGAGCGGCGTTTCGCCGATGCTGTCCGGCCATGAGCGGAAATAGCCGCGATCTACTTCGATGCTGCCCGCGGTGCCGGTGAACAGGATGCCGCGGCCTTCCTGCTTGCGATACAGCTCGACGCCGTTGGCGTAGCGGAACGTGATGGGCGGGGCGTCGGGCGTTGTGCCGGGGATGATCTCCACCGGCCCGCTGCCGTCCATGCCGAGGCCCCATTGTGCGATGTCGAAGTGATGCGCGCCCCAATCGGTTGTGAAACCGCCGGAATAATCGCGGATCTTCCGCCACCCGCCGCCGTAGTCGCCGCTGCAACGCTGCTCGTTGTATGGCTCGTAAGGGGCCGGGCCGAGCCAGCGGTTGTAGTCGAAGCCATCGGGGATCGGCTGTTCGGGGAAGACTAGCGGATTCGAGGTCTCGCCGACGTTGGCCCGTACGTGCTTGATCTCGCCAATGCGCCCGCTGCGTACGAGTTCGCACGCCTTGCGAAACTCGGGGCTGGAGCGCTGCTGGCTGCCGGTTTGAAAGACGGTGCCGTAGCGGCGGGCTGCCCTGACCATCTCCTCGGCCTCGCGGACGGTCAGCGACAACGGCTTTTCGCAATACACGTCCTTGCCGGCGCGGCAGGCGGCGATTGCGATGGTCGCGTGCCAATGGTCCGGCACACCGATTACGACCGCGTCGATATCGGGACGTTCGAGCAGCCGTTCGAATTCGTTGTAGACGTCGCAGCCGGCGTATTTGCCGTCGGTCTGCTGCGCGCCGTAGTGTTCATCGATCTTCTGCTTCGCGGCCTGACGCTTTTCACTGTGTACGTCGCAGATGGCGACGATCTGCACATCGCCATGCCCCAGCAGGGCGTGGAGATGACTGCTGCCGATGTTGCCGACGCCGATCTGGCCGACCGCGATCCGCTCCGATGGGGCCGTCGCGCCGGCCAGCCCGAGCGCGCGTGATGAAATCACGTACGGTGCCGCCAATGCAAGTGTTGAGTGCTTCAGGAACGAGCGGCGCGACAGTGCCTGTTTGCGAAATGCCATGCGCTAATCTCCCGTGCGAGAGCAATAAGAATGCGCAGCCTATGGCGCGTCTGCGCCCGCGGCAAGCCGCGCCGGCGTCGCGCGCGTCTACCGCTAGACATTGGCGGTCGCGTCCAATCAGAACCCCGGACGCGAGTCCGGGGGCGCAGTTGCACTTGGCAGGCGAGGATCTGAGAGACGCTGAGTGGTTTTCGACAGAGATGTGTTGCGGATTTTGTCGGATGGCCGGCGACAGGCACGCTGTCCGCGCCACGCGACGTCGCGAAAATGATGCCAGGCCGCTCCGCACTTCCCAGCCCCGCAGGCGGGCCCAGACAAAAGGCCCCGAACACGGGTGTTGGTGTCCGGGGCCTCTGGTATGAGCGGTGGTGCCCACCGCCATAGTCGGTGTAAGGCCGACCTCCTATCCCCACCGGTTAATTCACTTTAGCAATCTGGATTTGCGGATCGAAGACCGAATCTTTCCAGCTTGACTTGGCGGGCCAGATTCGGCCCGCGCCGGCGAGGGGGCGGCGAATTGGCACGTCGCCAACGTGCCCACGCCCGTGGCGATAGGAAACATCAGGGTGAGTGACGGGGCTCGAACCCGCGACCCCAAGGACCACAACCTTGTGCTCTACCAACTGAGCTACACCCACCGTTGGTGCGAGCATTCTAGCAGCGCCCAGGCCGACAGCCAAGAGTCTCGCCCACGACGCTATTGCCACGCGGTACCGGTTCGCCGCATCGCCCGGGCGGCGACGCACGGTTGCTCGCGGGTCATTGGGGGCGGCCTTCCGGACGCGTCGGTGGGAATCCGCCAACCGCCTGCATCCACGTGAGTTATAATCAACATGGCGAACAGGAGGTACGGTGATGATCGTCGAATTCACACCTGCCCAGCGCGACCTTGTTCTTCAACTCGTCACGGCCGCCTCACGCGAGATCGGGCCAGAAATCCGCCACACGGATTCGCACACCTACAAAGACGAGCTGAAGGGACAGCGGCAGATGCTGAGAGATCTGTGCCACCTGCTGGCAGATACGCCCCAACCCGCCAGGACCGGCGATTCAGACTTGGTCGGTTCGCCGTAAGCGGCGGCACAGAGTGGTGTTCTGTTGGCGTGGTCGGCAGGGGGGATGGTGTGCGCCGACGGCCCGCGTCCGCCAGACTCGCCCACACCCGTAGGTGAACTGCCGCTACCGGATCCGCTCCAGCTATTCCGGCCTTACAGCGTTGCCCGCCGCCGGCGGGCAGTTCCTGCGCATCCTGCTAACGCTGTTCCAAACGGTTTTAGCCTGGGGGGGTGAATCGCCCGATAAACACCATGCGCGGTGGCGGGTTGGTGTTCCCCGCCCATCAATTCGAACTCAAGACCCAGGAGACCACTCTATGAAGATCTCGCACGTAGCCATCGCATCGTTGCTCGCGCTTCTGCTCAGCACAGGATTGGGCGGCTGTCCGAGCAGCAGCACGACCACGACGGGGGACGAGACCACTGACGGCACGACCGACACCACGGACTCGACGACGTTGACGGCTGTCGAGCAGGACGCCGTCACAACGGCAGTCACCGCCAACGAATCGCTTGGCCAGGCCGTCAACACCACCCAGAGTACCACGGGCGGCGATGACGAGTCCTCGCTTGAGATTCCGACGGGCACGCAGACGCGCAACTTCGGCCTCTGCCCGGAGGTATCCATGAAGCTCGCCAACGACGGCCTAGTGACGTTCGACATGACCATCGATTTCGGTGACGGCTGTGCCCCGGCTGACTCGCCCAATTTCACCTGCTCAGGCTATGCCACCGGCACCTTCAGCCAGCAGGCGAAGTCGCTCAACGTCACCTTCAGCAACATCAGTTGCAACGAGGCCACGCTGGAGGGCGACGTCAACGCGACCTATGATGTGAACAACCTCGACGTCGCCCTCAGCGGTGACTGGGACCTGACCTACACCGATTCGGTAGGCTCCGTCCTGACCGATGGCAATGGCACCGGCAGCTACAGCGGCAGCACGTTGACGACCACCGTCGAGACCTTCACCGGGACAATCTCGGACACGGTCTACTCATGGAATGCCACGATCGACAACGTCAAGATGTCATACGCCACCTATGGCAACGGCATCCCGTTCAGCGGCCAGACGTCGGTCTCAGGCGATGGCATTCGTACGACAATCGTTCGCTTCAGCGCCAACTCGCCGACGACGGGCATCGTCGAGGTGAGCATCGACGGCGGCGCCCACTTCTTCGAAGTGAACCTCTACGCACTGTAGATAATCAGGGGAAGCATGGCAGCGCCCTTGTGCGGGCAGCCGGAGCGGCGAGTGGCTCTGGCTGCCCGCCTGGTTTTACCCATGTGGCGGCCGACGAGACGTCGGCCGCTACATGGGGTGTTGACGTGTGCGCGGGGGGTGTTTTCGACATTCTACGGCCGCCATGGGGGCGGTCGCTACATGGTGGCTTGACGCTGCCGCGGGGGAGTTGCCGGCATCCTACGTCGGCCACGGGGGGCCGACGCTACTTAAGCGTCGCTGGGGGCGGTTTCCACTTCGGTGTCGCTGACGATCGTGCTCGTGTCCATGGCGACCGTGTCGATGGAAGCATCCCTGTGCCGGGTGATGATGGAAGCCGTGCGGTCATCTGTCGTACGCCGGCGGACCCGGGCCTTCGTCTCGGTCAGCGCGACGCGCACCTCGGAGAACGCCTGTTTGACGCTCGACAACGCGTGCTCGGCACTGCGATTCATGTTCCGCAGCGACTTCAGCTCGCGCTCGTGGAACTGGCACTGTTCGGCCAGCCTCGTGTTTTCGCGTTCGAGGTGGGTCAATTGCGTCTGAAGCGATTTGCGCTCTTCGCGCAGCGCGTCGGCCCGCTGTTCGAGATCGTTGACAACCTGCTGCGTCGCGCGGTTGCGATCCTCGGCGGCACGCAGGTCGGTCTCAACCTGCGCCCGCGTGCGGCGGGCCTCGGCGAGGTTTGATTCGGTGTCGCTCAGCTTGTCGCGCAGCGTCACCTGCTCGGCCGACAGGTCGCGATGCTTGCGTTCGAGCAATGACAACGCCGTGCGCAACGTTTGCGCGTCCTTCTTCAGCCCGTCACGCTCCTGTCGCACCGTCCATAGCGTTTCGAGCTGGCGGTTGAGGTTCTTCAGTTCGTGGTGAAGCTGTGCGTTATCCTGCTCGGTGACGGCGAGTTGCTCGCTTAGTCGTTGGTTACGCTGGCCGGCGTCGACCAGTTCTTCCTCGAGCTGGGCCGAGTCCTGCTTGACCTGCTCCAACGCCTCGATGCGCGTCTGGCTGGTGACGATCTGCCATTCGAGTTCTTGAATCCGCTGGCCGGCGTTCTGAAGCTCGGTCGTGCGCTGCGACAGCTCGGCTTCGAGCCCCTCACGCATGCCCTGGTAGCGGTCTAGCTGATCCTCGAGCTCGTTGATGACGGTCAAAACGTCGTCACGCTCGCCGGCGAACGCATCCTCAAGGCTCGGCAGCGGCGTGTTGTCATTGGCCCCGGCATGCTGGTTTTCAAAGCTCGGCTGCATGAGGTCTCCAGTTGACGCCTCGGCATCGGTGTCGACCGGCGAGTCAGCGAGCGGTGACGACTGCTCGTCCTGTGCCGGGACGCCGACAGTCGGCGGTGTGCCCTGATACATGAGCTCGTCGGCGATGTCGCCGGTGTGCGTCCGGCCGTACAGGACCGACGTGTCGCGAGAAGCGTCAGTATTCATGGGCGTCTCAGCCTCCCCCGTGGGCGTTGTGTCGTTCGCGGTTGCGGCGTCGTGATGGGCGGTAGTTTCGACTTCGTCGGCATGATCCATA
>JAFGRR010000121.1 GCA_016935035.1 Phycisphaerae bacterium
AGGTTACATCCCGAATCTGTTACACAAATCTCACCGATTTATATCGGGAAAATCGGAACCTCCGGCGGCTGCGCGAGTACTATGTTGGTGAGAAACCGTGTGGGGCATTTCTGAACCCAAGTCCTGCTAGGAGAAACTGGGGACTCTAGTGTCGCGGACAAGGTGTGCCGGTGCGTCGGTGTAGGCGCGCAGACGCGACAATTCCCTTTTGTTGGGGGCTCGCAATGAAGCGTGCGTTTTGGGTGCTGGTGTGTGCGTGCCTGCTGGGCGGGTGTGTTAGCGGAGACGAGCTGGTGGCCGGCGGGACGTCGGATGGAACGGCCGAGGGGGCGCTGGAAGCGCCTGCTGATGGCATTCCGTCGCAGTTGAGTTCGGCGTGTGACGAGTGGGGAATCAGCGACTCCGAGATCACGTCCCTGATCGCGGAGATGCGGCGGAACAAGGCCTCCGGCCTGACCGCCACGGAGCAGTACGTGCTATTGGCGGATGAGTACTGCGACAGCTCCACGGACACCGTGCCGTGTGTCGGCTGTCTGACGTCGATGGTGGTGTACGTCTATAACGAGCAGTGACGGCGCGCCGTTGCGCCGTACGTCAGTGTGACGGCGTCAAGGGCTGCTCCTGCCGGACGCCCAGCCTGTGCAGGACACGGGGTATGTCGCGTGGCTCGCGCGCGATACGCTCGGTGTCCAGTGGGGCTATGGTCAGGCGGGCGGTATGGTGTTTGCCATCCGCATCGGGCGGCTCGCACCTGACGATCACTCCCCAAACACGATAGTCGCCATTCGCGTCGACGACGGCCGCCGGGCCGCCGAGGAACCCGCTGTAGTCGCCCGGTGGTGCCAGTACGACCGCCGCGACTTCGCTACCGCTTTGAGTTGTGTCTCGATCTTCCATGGTGCCTTCGACAACGACTCGCTCGGGCTCGTTCGCGGTATTGCCTGCGTCGGGTTGACGGAAGCCGGCCAATATCACGCGCTCACCGGCTCCTGGCGTGGCGCCGGCGTCGATGACGTTGGGATGCAGTTCACCGAGCGTGACCAGTGCCAGCCCCAGGGGCGTTGGCTCGGCGTCCGGATCGATGTTGAGCACCGGCGGATATCGATCTTCCCGGCGGCCCAGGAGCACCCAATCATCAGCGGGATCAATCGCGGCGGCGGGCATCAGCACGCGCGCCAGGTGTTGGGGATCGCCAACCACCGTCCACGGGCGACCATCGATGACGGCCGCCAGCACTCCGCCCCGCAGCGACCCGCCGGCCATGAGCACGGTGTGTGCATCGACCGGTATCGCCGACACGGGGCCGGCGACTGTCATGGCTGAAAGCACCTGGAGGTGCTGCTCCACAACGGGCTGCGGGATAACACCCATCAGGTGCGGCTCAACGGCGATAGTCTTGTTCGCGAGAAGTGCCAGTGTCTTCGGTAATGGCGCAACGATCAGCAGGTCATGAAGCTGATCCGGCGGACGACTGGCACAACTGGCAACGAACATACCCCATACACGCAGATGCCCGTCGCCGTCGCGGCTCGCCACCGGACCACCCGAGAAACCACGATAGTCGCCCGGAGTTACCTTGATAAAGACTGTGCCTTCCTCGTTCGGATACTGTGGCTTCGCGTTACTGACGCGTCCGGTGATGACGCGGGGCTCTGAAAATCGTGTCGAAGCCTCTCGAGCGGAGCCAAGGAAGTAGCCGCCGACCAACACCTCTTGGCCGCGACTTGGACGATACTCGAAGTCTACCGCATTTGGAGCAAGACGCTCTGTGTCAGTTGCCAGCAGAACCCAGTCGTCGACGAAAGGACTTTCGCCGTGCTCGAGCGAGCATAGTCCTGCGCCGCTAAGGCGATCGTGTCCTTCAACGACGACTGCAGGTACGCCGGCAACATCGAGCGTCATGGACTCATCACAGACATGTGCCGCTGTCAATGCGAGATTCGGGCTGATGGGAAAGCCCGCGGCTCCGATTCCGTTACTTGGAACCACTCGCAGCACCTGGAGCCGCCGGGCAGTGCCCGGCGGCTCCTGCGAGCGCGGGGAATCAATGGGGCTTCCGGCAGAACGCCCAAAACTGCAGCCGCCGTTAAGTACGGCTGCTGAGATCACAAGTCCGATGATCCAGTGTGCTCGCATTGTGCTTGCCTCAGTCGAGTGGAATGATATGCCAATCACCATCGTCCCACTTGATGATGGCAGTGTTCGTAGTCTCGTCAACCGACATTGTCCATGTGCCGTGGGGCGTCTCGGAAACGATTACGGGAAATCCCGTTCCGATCATGAAAGCGGCGAGATTGCGGACGGTCACATTCTGTAGTTTGACCTCGCCGATAGGCGTCAACTCGTCGCCGACGTCGATTCGCCAATCGAATATGTTCTCCGGCCCGATGGCGGCGCTAAGCGCGGGGTCAGTATCGGTTGCAAGGACCCAGGTCGCCTCCGTCATCATGTAAAAATCCATGGTGTCATCGGCCGTGAGCGCAGACGGATTATTGTTCGAGCAGTTCTTGAACCACACCAACGGGCTGTATTCACCCTCGCTATCCGGCGCGAGTCCCCACTCTTCGCGCAAGACCGATACCGGGGTGGGGCCAGCGCATACGACGTGTGTTCCCGGTGGAAGCGGGATCTTGTCATATCTGGTTCATCCGGGGTTTCCGGGATGAGATAGAAGGCAAGGCGACCGGAGCCTATCTTGAGAGTGTTCAAAGCTTTCGAGATAGGAGG
>JAFGRR010000122.1 GCA_016935035.1 Phycisphaerae bacterium
AGGCTGGTGCCGGCAGCGATGTCGCACTCATCCGGGATGCCATTGGCGTTGCAATCCTGGCTGAGACCGCAGGCGATGTCGCACTCGTCCGGGATGCCATTGGCGTTGCAGTCAGGGCTGGTGCCGGCGAGGATGTCACAGAAGTCATCCACACCGTTGAAGTTGCAGTCACATGCGGCGCAAACCGTGAACGGTCCGCCGTATGTGCCACCCATCGCCGTGCAGTCGCTCGGCAGAGCCGGGACGCACGTGCCGTCGGTCAGACAGCAAGCGCCATCGACCTCACCGATCATCAGGCCGTAGTCCTCGGTCTCGCCGTAGGTACCACCTGTGCAGGCGTCGGTCGCGGCGGACGAATACTTCTCGGTCACGCGCATGAGCGTGGGACCTTCGACAGCGTCCATCGGGACCGTGATCGGGCCCGTCACCGTGGTGGACACGCCGCAGCCGAGGTCGAAGCGCTCGGTCGCTTCCCACTGGCCGTCGTGGTTGAAGTCCAACCAGGCCGTGACACACTCGGTGTAGGTGAGAGACTCGAACGACACGCTCAGTGTGTAGGTACCACCGGGAACCAGGAATGCAATCTGGTCGGTGTAGTCACCATAGCTGCAAGGCGCGCCTTCCGGGCCGGTGGTGTTGTTGATCTCGGCGAGCGTGACGTTGGTGATCCAGTCGTCGTCGAGGTCAGTCCAGCAGATGTCGCAGTACGGGGCCGGGCACGCGAAGGTCGCGCAGGTCTCGTACTGATACCAACCCGTATCCGGGTGATTCGGCTCAGCCAGGCAGTCTTCCTCGGACATGTCGCCGAGGCACTCCTGGGTGAACGCGTCACAGCAGGCACCGACGCAGGGGTTCGGGTCGCAATCGGTGAAGTCACCAAAGTAGATGCCGCCGAACGTCGTGCAGTCTTCCTCGGTCTCAAGCGAGCACGAGGTGCCCTGGCAGCAGGCACCGGTGACGACGCCGCCTTCGCCGACCCAAATGTCGTCGAGGGCCATGTCGCTGGTGTAGCTGGTGCCGGTGACGCCCACGAAGCGGATCTTGATGGTCGTGCCAGCGTAGGCCGACAGATCAAGCGCCCCGAGGAGCCAGACGTCGCCATGATCACCAGACGCCGTCCAGAGCGTATCCCAGGTCACGCAGTTGTCGCCGGAAACCTCGACCGACAACGTACCCATCGTGGCACCGTACATGTGGTACCAGAACCGCAACTGCGGCGTGGTGAGCGTGCTGAGGTCGAAGCACGGCGTGTTCAGGATGGCCATGTAGCTCGGATAGTATCCACTGGCCTCGGTATAGACGTAGTAGCCGGCGCTCGTGCCGAGCGTATGGTCAACGGACGGGCCGGTAGCGGACGACGACGTGCCGCCTGAATCCCAGGTCCAGTTCATGTCGTCGTTGATGTCGTCAACGAACGGCGCGACGCCAGACTCGAAGTCCTGGTTGAACGGGAACGTGTCCACGGTGCTGTCGCAGCACTGCGGGCAGGGGTTCGGATCACAGACAGTGCCGTCGCCCCAGTAGATGCCGCCGGCGGCTTCGCAGGCGGGCAGAGTCTGATCGGCCACGCAGGTGCCGTCGCCCAGGCAGCAGGCGCCAGTCGGGCACGGCGCGGTGGTCACGGTCAGGACGTACTCGTCGCCGACGCCGCACGGAATGACATCCGCGAAGTCGGGCGCGACAAAGATGTAGTACGTACCGGCCGGCAGGCAACCGGTCGTTACCGTCGTCGGAACGCACTCGGTGCCGTAGAGATACGGCGCTACATAGCCCGTCGTGTTGGCACAGCCAGCTACGCCGGGCACCGTCTGCTCGATGAGACCGAACAGCGCGACAAACTCGGCGTTGACGGTGATGTTCAGCACGCCCTCGGCGGGCATGTAGACTTCGTACCAGTCGGTGTCGCGGGTCGACCCGTCGAACCAGCCGGTGCCGCAAATGTCGGCGCCGAGGTTGATGAACTCAAAGCCCTCGACCGGGTTGTTCGGGTCGGGGTAGTTGCAGCCGTAGTTGGTGCTGGTGCCGCAAGTTTCGGCCTCGGCAACGCCGCCGGCCGGGCAAATCACGTCGCACGCGCCCGCCTTGTAGTAAACCAGCGTGAACGTGTCGAGTGCATCGCCGGTGCAGTTGTGGGCGCTGTAGGAGCTGTACGGCGCGATGACGGCATAGTAAGTGCCGTCGGCCGGGCAGTCCCAGGTCCAGTCGTCGGCATTCCAGCCACAAGCCGAACTACCGTCCACGCCGGCGAGGATGTTGCAGCTCGCGTCGCAGATCTTTATGTCGGAATCAAAAGCGGAGGTTCCGATCGTGCAAAGATCCCAGTGATACGTATAGCCGGCTTCGCCGGTGAACGACGCGTACCACTTGCCTTCAACGCTGCAATCGCCGCTTACGCTATAGCCCCATGGGGTTTCGCCGATGACGCCAAGATCAGTGTTGGGCGTCAGGCAGTCCGCGCAGGCGCGGGTGCCGCCGACGGGAGCCATGGGCTTCTTGGCTTCCGCGGGCTTTACGGCCGAGTACGTCTGCTGCATCGGCGGCAGTGGTTCACTGACATCGCCAACCAGCTTGTTTTCTGTCTGGGGTTGAATCGCGACGCCTTCCTGAACGCGATTCGCCTTTGTCCAATGTGTCACGCCATCGGCCGGCGCGATTGGTGTGACCACATCGCCGGTGCTCTTGGCTGCCTTGTTAAGCTGGGCAGATGGCGCAGCCGCCATCAAGAGCAAGGTCGTACACAGTAAGACACCCCCCCATACGAAAGTCTTCCTCTTTCTCATGTGCTCTGTCTCCTGGCATGAAGTAGATTTAGTCTTGGCCACGACGCATTAGCCCCATGACCGCCCTGGAGAAAAGATGTGGCACCAAGGCAGCCCCAGTGTGCGTCGGCCACTCTTGAAACGCTCCCGAGAATCGATGCACAGCTATCTGTGTCGCTTTCTTTCCCTGCTGTCCCGCCGGACAGACGTCCACCGTTCGTTCTCCACCCTCCACCGGTGTCGATGGTTAATGCATTTGTTGCGATCGGCCCGGCTTGCGTGTGCGGCTTGATGTGAGAGTCACTGGGCCAGCGCATCACCGACACTCTATCTGTTAACATGCTGGCATCGCTATGTCAAGGTCGATCACCGGAACCGCGAACATACCCTAGAAACGAACCTCGTTCTTACGTCAGATCTGCCACCCATCAGCAGATATCGGACGTTAACGGCGGCAGCCACCGACCTGCGTCGGTGACCGTTGTATCGCCAACAAAGTACGCAAGGAACTCGGCCCTCGCCGCGCAACACCAGACGCGCACTCCTCACATCGGCCGAGTAACGTGGGTGGTTGATTCAGGCCCGAAAACATTGCCGGACACCGGCCGATCACTCGCTCAGTATGTCGCGCAGAGCTCGCGCGTCGCCATGCGATGGGGGCTTGCTGAATGGGTGAAGCAGCGAATTGCCGTGGACGATGGAGTCAACGAATCATGCACGCTCAGCGTACGTTGATGCGGCCGCGGCCCGAGTGCATGACGGAGCCGATGCGCGTTGCCGCTGTCACGCCGGCGTCACGCAGCGCGTCAACGACGGCGTGTGAGTCGCGCTCGGCGACCGCGGCAAGCAATCCGCCCGAGGTCTGTGCATCGCACGCCAATGTCCGATAGGTTTCGGACACTGTTGTCTGCCAATCGACGTGCGGGGCAATGTGTAGTCTATTGTTGAGTGTCCCGCCGGGGACCGTCCCGCCGACCGCCAACTCGCGCGCCCCATCGATGAGCGGCAGTGCGCGGTGGTCGATCTCGACATCGACGCCGCTGCCGGCGGTCATCTCGTACAGGTGGCCCAGCAGCCCGAAGCCGGTGACATCGGTGCACGCGTGAACGTCGTAGTTGCGCAGGACATCGGCGGCGGCTCGATTGAGTGTCATCATCACTGTCTGGATGTGTTGCTCGGCGGCCGCGTCGAGCAAGCCGCCCTTGAGTGCGGTGCTCATGATGCCCAAGCCCAGGGGTTTGGTCAGGATCAGCGCGTCGCCGGGCCTGGCCCCCGCGTTGGTCCAGAGCTTGTCCGGATGCACGGTGCCCGTGACGACCAGGCCGAACTTGGGCTCGGGGTCATCGACCGTGTGGCCGCCGAGGATCGGAATGCCCGCCTCGCTGGCGATGTGCTGGCCGCCACGCAGGATCTCCTCCAGCACGCTCAGGGGCAGTCGGTTCGATGGAAATCCGACAATGCTCAGGGCGAATAGTGGTTGGGCGCCCATGGCGTAGATGTCGCTCAATGCGTTGGCGGCGGCGATCGCGCCGAAGCTGAATGGGTCGTCGACCACTGGCGTGAAGAAGTCGACCGTCTCGACGATCGCCGTCGTGTCGTTGATCTTGTAGACGGCAGCGTCGTCGGCGGTGTCGATGCCGACCAGCACGTTGGGATTGTCGGCGACGCGCGGCAGGGCGGCGAGAACCTGCTCCAGGGCTTGTGGACGCAGCTTGCACGCGCAGCCCAGCCCCGCCGTGAAACGCGTGAGCTTGATTTCGCCCGTCTGGATCGACTCGACGGCGGCAGTCCCGCTGGGCCGCAGTCGCGTGATCACGCCGGTGACGGCCTTGATGGCCTGATCGATCTCCGACTCGGTCAGGAATGAGCCGGTCGAGAACCGGATGGTGCCCATTGCGTAGTCGACCGGCACATGCATGGCCTTGAGCGTGTCGGACATGATGACTTCGTCGGAATGGCACGCTGCGCCGGCGGACGCCGCCACCTCGGTCAGTTCCGACAGAATCGCGTTGGCCTCGATGCCGGGAAAGCTGAGGCTCAGCGTGTTGGGCAAACGCAGTTCCTGATGACCGTTCAACCGTGCTTCCGGGCAGCGCCGCACGATGCCGTCGTGCAGCTTGTCGCGCAGGCGGCGCATGTGGGCGGCCCGTTCGGCGAGTCGTTCGGTGACCAACTCGCACGCCCTGCCGAGGCCGACGATTTCCAGCACGTTTTCAGTGCCGGCGCGCCAGCCGCGTTCGTGATCGGCACCGATGATGAGCTTCTCGAGCTGGACGCCCGTGCGGACATATAACGCTCCGATGCCCTTGGGGGCGTAGAGCTTGTGTCCCGCGATCGATAGCAGGTCGACGTCCAACTCGTCGATCCGAGTCGAGATCTTGCCGACCGATTGGGCGGCGTCCGTGTGCATCAGCACGCCGTGCTTGTGTGCAATGTCAGCAATCTTGCGGATCGGCTGGATCGTGCCAACCTCATTATTGGCGTGCATGATGGTGATCAGCGTTGTCGCCGGCGTGATGGCCCGTTCGACATCGGCGGGGTCCAGCAGGCCGGTCTCATCGACGGGCAGATACGTGACGCGAAAGCCCTGGGATTCAAGATAGCGGCAGACCTCTGTTACCGCCGGATGTTCGATCGCGGATGTGATGATGTGGTTGCCCTTGGTACGTTGGGCGAAGGCCACGCCGCGGATGGCCAGGTTGTTCGA
>JAFGRR010000123.1 GCA_016935035.1 Phycisphaerae bacterium
CCCAGGGCAATGACCTTCTCGCGCGGGAAGCCAGCGGCCACCTGATAGGCGCAGGTGGCCGAGATGAAGCGGTCACAGATGACGGTCTGGCCGGCAGCTAGGGCCGGTCGGATGACCTCGGCGACGAGTTGGGCGCGCGAGGCCATGAATAGCAGCGTCTCGCAGGTCGCGTCCATGTCGGCGAGGTCATAGCCGAGCAGGACCTGGCGAATGCGGTCTCCCACGACTGTTCCTCCGGGATCGCGCGGGCGAATGCAGTCTCCGCCGGCTTCATTAATCCACTCTGAGAGGCGCTCCAGTTGGGTACCTTTGCCGGAGCCGTCCGGGCCGTCGATGACGATGAATTTGCCTTTGAACTTCATGGCTCGGACATTAGTGCAAACGACTGAGGGCGGCAACCGACAGTCCCGAAACGCGTCCCAAAGACCGGTTTCGCGGCACCCGCGCCGCCGGTTTACACCGCTTCCGACAGGCGCGGGTCCTTGACCGATAGAGGTGAGCTGCTAGTTTCGGCGGCGGTGATGGGCCGGAAACCGTCGTGGTTGGCCGGTTGGAGGACGCTGACTACTGGGGTGACGCATGGACTGGCTTGCCTGGCTGCTGCTCGAATCAACGCTGGCGTTGGCCATCGTGTTGGTCGTGATCAACTTCTTCCTGCTCGTGCACTGGCGACGTAGCGGGCGGCCGCGCGCGCTGCTGATCGGCTTGGCGATGGCGGTGATTCTCATGGTGGTGCAGGGCGCGGTCGTGACGAAGCGCGAGCATGCCAAGCGGATCCTCCGCGGCATCGAGCAGGACGTGCTGGCCATGCAGACGACCAACCTGGCTCGCGCACTGCCGCCGGACTTCAATGTCGCAGGCTATGATCGCGAGGGCTTCCTCAACATGGTCAGGGGGCGGTATGACGTAGTCAGGGTTCTGGGCTTACGGCGTTGGGCGTTCAACGTCGTCAAGGATGAGCCGGACGCGATCACGGTAAGTGTGCAATACACGAGCGAGGTGCGTGCCGGCGGCTTTACAGGAACGGCGATCAGCACATGGCGCGTGCGTTTCGAGCACCGGGGCGATGACTGGTTTATCGTGGCCGTGACGCCGGTGCAGCCGTTCCACGACTGGCCCTCGGTGGAGGGCTTCAGGTGAGAGAAGTAAGCAGCCTGAGGCCAATACGCGCGCTCAGGCTCCGTTGGCAGTCGTTGCCCGCGAACTAGCGCGGGGGGCGGGCGGCGATGGGAAGGCGGCGGCCGAAGCCGAAGGCGCGGGAGGTTACCTTCAGGCCCGGCGCAGCCTGGGATCGCTTGTATTCGTTGATCTGGATGAGACGGACGACTTGGCGGACAATTTCGCGGTCGAAGCCGGCGGCGACGATCGTGTCGATGCTCTCCAGACGCTCTTCGTAGCGTTCGAGGATAGCGTCGAGCACGTCGTAGGGCGGAAGTGAATCCTGGTCGGTCTGGTCGGGACGCAGCTCGGCCGAGGGCGGCTTGGTCAGCGTGCTCTCAGGGATGACGGCGCAACCGGCGCGCTCGTTGATGTGGCGGGCCAGGGTGTAGACCATGGTCTTGGGTACGTCGCTGATCACGGCCAGGCCGCCGGCCATGTCGCCATAGAGCGTGCAGTAGCCGACGGCGAGCTCGCTCTTGTTGCCGGTGGTTAGCAGCAGGCTGCCGAACTTGTTCGAGAGGGCCATCAGGATGCCGCCGCGAACGCGGGCCTGGATATTCTCCTCGGCGACGTCTGACTCGCGGCCGGTGAACTCGTCGCGGAGTTGATGTTCAAAGGCGGCGTGCATGGGCTCGATCTCGATGATCGAGAAGCGAATGCCGAGGTTCTTGGCTAGGGCACGGGCGTCGGTGATGCTGTGGTCGCTGCTGAAGCGACTGGGCATGGCGACGCCATGCACGTTCTCGGGGCCGAAGGCCGAAGCGGCCAAGGCGGCGACGACGGCGGAGTCGATGCCGCCGGAAAGGCCGACGACGACCTTGCCGAAACCGCACTTGCGCAGGTAATCGTGCAAGCCCATGATGAGGGCATCGTGCAGACAGGCGGCGCCTTCAGGGACGATCTCCTTGCGAGCGGCGGCGAGATTGTCGAGATCAACCAGCAACATGTCCGCGGCGAAGGCACGTGCCTGCGCAATGAGCGAGCCGTCGGCGCCAATCACACAACTGCCGCCGTCGAAGAGCAGTTCATCGTTGCCGCCGACCTGGTTGACGTAAGCGAACGGCACGCCGGCAGCGCAGGCGGCTTGCGTGACGCGCGAGACGCGCCATTTGCGCTTGCCGAGCACAAACGGCGAGGCAGAGATGTTGATCAGTAGATCGACGCCGTGTTGTGCCAGTTCGGCCACCGGATCACATGAGTACAGCGGCTTGCCAAGCAGCGATTCCGCCAGCAGATCCTCGCAGATCGTGATGCCCAGACGCCGACCGGCAAACTCGACCGGCTCCTGAGGACCGGCGGGCTCAAAGTAGCGGGCCTCGTCGAACACATCGTAGGTCGGCAGCAGGCGTTTGCGTCGCACGGCCACCACGCTACCTTCGTGCAGCAGGGCCGCCGAGTTATAGACCGGCCGGCCGGATGCGCCGGCGTTGGGCTCGGCGTAGCCGATCAGTACGCCGAGCGGGGAAGCGTGGCGGGCGATTTCGTGCAGGGCCTCGACGTTGCGTCCGATGATCTCGCGGCGCAGGAGCAGGTCTTTGGCTGGATAACCGAGGATGGCTTGTTCGCAGAAGATGGCGAGCTCGGCGCCGGCATCACGGGCGCGGGCGATGCCATCGAGAATGGCGGCGGTGTTGCGGTCGATGTCCGCGATGGTCGGGTTGGTCTGGATCAGTGCGAGTTTCACGGATGTTCCGGTTTCCGACAAAGGTCACGCGGCGGGGGCCCGCGCTGAACGGCCGACGGGAGCGTCGGCCGCTACATCTAGTGACCGCGCAGGATCAGGATCAGCATGGTGGCCATGGCCCCGAGGGCCATTACGACAGCGACGATTGTCACGGTCAGGAAGCGCCGGCCCTGCTCTCGGACCATGTTCGCGAGGGCCTCGCGCTGCTCGCTTTCGCGATCGTGCAGCTTGTGCAGCGATTGGACCTGCGCGGCCTCCGACGTTTGCAGCGAGGTTACGGCCTGTCCGAGGTCTCCGAGCGTGTTGGCGACACGGTGGTCGGCCTCCTGGGCAATCTCGAGCTGGCGGGCCAGCGCGTGGACTGACTCGGCTTGGGCGGCGAGCGAAGCCGGAACGCGCCCGAGTGTGTCGGCGAGCGAGGCCACGTGCTGGCTGGCGGCGACGACGCGGTCGGCGACGTTACGCACCGACTCGCCCTGGGCCTGCTGGGCATCGGTCAGGGCTGCGAGCGAATCAACCAGTTCATGCATGGATGTATTCAGTTGGCGGGCGTGTTCATCCTGCCGCTCAAAGTGCGTGTGCATAGCGCTCATCAGCTCGATGACGCGCTCGTAGCGTTCGCTCATCTCGCGGCGATTAGGGCGGCGGCGCAGCAGCGACCAGCCGCCTGACGGTGGTTGCTCATGGTTGTCGTTGACAGTCGCCAAGCCGCCATCGCCGCCCAGCCCGCTTTCGCCGCGCAGGGCATTGCCCACGCGTCTCCAGAACGAAGCACCTGTCGCCATGGCCGCACCTCCTTGTTGCGCGGCGTCAGAGCCGCGCTCGCGTCGTGGGCATTATATGACGGGAAGGACGGTGTGCGAATGCGGCGTGAGGGTGTTGGGTGCAATGCACGGCTCACAGAGCCGTGGCACACAGCGTCAAGCACGCCACAGCCTGGCATGTCAAAACAAGGCACGCCGTCCGCCGAACCTGGTGGTCCGGCGGACGGCGTGCCGGTCGGGGGAAACCACTTTACCGCCGCCGTGTAGTGTGCGGCCCGGTGGTGGCTGAACGCTAGCCGGTGAGCAAGCTCACGAAGGCGTCGATATCGAACACGTCAACCTGGCCGTCCTCGTTGCAGTCGGCGAGGTTGATGTTGCAGGCTGGATACTGCGCCGCGTACGCGGCGGGATTCGTAACGGCCAGCACGAACGCGTCGATGTCGAACACGTCGGCGGCACCGTCACAGTTCAGGTCGCCGAGCGGATAGCCCGGATCGGTGCACGCGAAGCTGGTGACGAGGAAGGCATCAAGGCCGGCCTCGACGACGCTCTGGGTATCGGCGTCGTTGGCGGTGAAACGCAGACACACGTTGTCGGTCAACGTTACGCCGGCCGTTTCGAGCTCGGCCTGGCCGATCTCGTTGTGGCGCCAGCTTAGCCCACCATCGGTGCTGTGGCTGGCGATTTCGGTCCAGGGGCCGCTATCGCCGGTGCTGCTAATCTCGACGAGCAGGTGGTCGGTCCCCTCACCAGCCTGCGTGAGGTAGAGATAGTAGTCGTAGCTGATGGTGATGTTGCCAGTGGTCATGTCGAGCGCGGGTGACAGCAGGTAGACGGCACCGTTGTCGACGTCAGTGTTGCCTGCTTCGTTCTGGGTCAGATAGCACTGGCCGCTGCCATCGGCGTCGGCGGCCGGGTCATAGCTCCAAGTGTTGTCGTTGACCGGGACGCCGCGTTGCCAGTCGCCGCTGGTCGCACCACCATTGACGGCGGTCCAACCCATATCGGTCTCGAAGTTGTCGTCAATGATGGTGACAAGGTTGCCGACAACAGCCGAGTAGACCGTAGCGGGAGCGCTCAGCGGGCTGGCAACGGTTGAGCCGCCGTCACCTTGTGCACTGACGTAGAACTCTGGCGTTTCGCCGCAATAGGCGGCGGGCAGTTGGGCCTCGAAGAAGTTGCCGCTGACGAGCGCGAGCGGCGCCGTCTGGTAGGTACCGCCGTCATAGCGGTAATGCAGCAGCCCGCTGCCGGGGACATACGTCTCATCGGCGTTGACAATCTGCACGGAAAAGGTGGCAGGCGTACCTGGCGCCATCTGGTCTGGCGTACCGTCGGGCAGCAGGATATTCAGGGCCGGTGGTTCGCCGCCGAGCGCGACGATCTGGATGTCGTCGATGTTCCAGCCGCAATATGTCCAGCCGCTGTCGGTCGCGCCCATGGTCCAGCGCAGGTAGACGGTAGACTGATTGTCGGCAACTGCCGAGATATCGATGTCCATCTGGTTCCAGGAGGAATCAGCGACCTCGGACGTGTTCTGCCAGACGGTTGTCCAAGTCGAGCCGTCGTTGCTGGCGCGGACGTAAGCGTGGTCGTAGCTGGGCTGCTCGACACCGAGCCAGCGCCAGAACGTGACATGTACGTCGGACAAGCCGGAGCAGTCGATGGCGGCAGTGGTAAGGTGGGTCTCCGCCATACTGTTGGTGTAGTCGCCGGCAAGGTTGTAGCCATAGACATTGGCGCCGGTGTATCCGCTGGTCGGGTCGGGCGAGCCGTAAGCACCGCCGCCGCCGGTGGGCTGACCGTAGGCCCAGCTTCCCTGGGTGGTCCAGCCGGGGTCGGTGCTGAGATCCCACTCGTAGACGACCTGCGGCACGCCGACGCTCAACTCGACGCCGCGGGTAGTGCTGCCCAAGCCGTCGGTCGTATTGACGAAGCTGATGGTGTCGGAGTAGCCGCCGTC
>JAFGRR010000124.1 GCA_016935035.1 Phycisphaerae bacterium
CCGGCCCGCCCCGCTTCGTACAAGGCCTTGCAGATACCGATGTCTTCCAGGGAGTTCATCTTGGCCATGATCAGACCCGGATGATCGGGCGTGGCCACCTGAATCTCACGTTCGATCAGGTCGGTGAGCTTTCTGCGAAGCTCGGTCGGGGCGATGACCAATTGCTGCCATTCGACCGCCTCGGACAGCCCCGTCAGGAGATTGAAGAACGCGGCCACGTCCGAAGCCAGCTCTTCGTCGCACGTCATCAGCCCGATATCCGAGTACAGCCTGGCGGTCCTGTCGTTGTAGTTGCCAGTGGCCAGATGGGCATAGCGGCGAATCCGCGTCTTCTCGCGACGAATGACCAGCAGCGCCTTGGCATGAGTCTTGAGGCCGGCAATCCCGTAGATCACGTGGCAGCCGGCGTCCTCCAACTGGCGGGCCCAACCGACGTTCTTGGTCTCGTCGAATCGCGCCTTCAACTCGACGAGGGCCGTGACCTCCTTGCCGTTCTGGGCCGCCTGCGCTAGCGCCGCCACGATGGGCGAATCGCCACTGGTGCGGTAGAGCGTCTGCTTGATCGCCAGCACGGTCGGGTCATCCGCCGCCGACGCGACCATCTCGACGACGGGGTCGAACTTCTCATAAGGGTGAAACAGCATGACATCGTGGTTCTGAACCGCCGTCCACAACTCCTCGGCGCCGATGAGATCGCCGGGCTCCTGGGCAGGCCAATCCGGCGATTTCAATCCCTGGATCGGCGGAATGTCCGTCAGTTGCATCAGCGCCTTGGCATCCAGCAGACCGTCGATCAGGTAGACATCGTGGTGACGCAACTCCAGCGTCTTCGTGAGCCACTGCATGATCCGCGTGCTGGGTCGAGTGCTGATTTCCAGCCGCACCGCGGCGCGACGCTTGCGTGCGAGCACCGCATCCTGAATCGAACTGAGCAAGTCCGCGGCTTCCTCTTCTTGAATGGCAACGTCCGCATCGCGCGTGATACGGAAGACCGCTTCGCCCCGTATCGCATGCCCGACGAACAGCGTGTGCGCGTTGTCCAAAATGACCTCTTCGAGGGGGGCCACGTACACGCCCTTCTCGGTCGGGATGTTCACGAAGCGAGGGAACGTCCCCGGCACCGGTATCACGACCAGCTTTCGCTCGGACGAGTTTGTCGTCGAGGTGCAGACCAACACCGCCACGAAGAGCTGCAACCCGGGCAACAGCGGACACGGGTCGAGCTCCTCCACCGCCAACGGCGTAAGCACAGGCAGTACATCGGAAGCGAAGAAGCTCGCCAGGAAACGACGTTGCTCCGGCGTCCACTGGTCGCGGCGCACCAGATAGAACTCATGTTCGGTGAGCTGATTGAACACGTCCGCAATCCCGGCAGTCTGCCCTGCCACCATTTCCTGGACCTTGCCGCTGATATAGAACACCTGCTCGAAAGGTGTCAGCCCGGTCGCGTCGCGTTTCCGCACGCCGGCGGCTTTCTGCTGCTTCAGACCAGCCACGCGTATCATGAAGAACTCGTCGAGATTCGAGCTGACAATCGCGAGAAACTTGAGCCGCTCGGCCAAGGGGACCTGCTCCGAACGCCCCTCCTGCAGGACCCGGTCGTTGAATTCCAGCCAGCTCAACTCGCGATTGATGAATGACTGTGGTGAACCCGGTCTCGTCTTCTTCTTCGTCTTTTTCATGTAGTGTCAGCCCGAGGCCTGCACGGCTCGGCGCGCTCCGATTACAATCGCGGTGTCTGTTCGAGACGGACGTCAAGACCATAGATGTCCTGGAGCATGTCCCCCAACTCGGCCAGCGAGCGACGCTCCAGGGTCAGATCGCCTCCGCCGCTGACGGAGATGACCAGGCCGTTGTTGTCGATCCGGCACTGGAAATCATGGATCTGCTGGGTCCGACTGATGTCCAGCGCGTCGGCCACCCGCAGTAGTGCCGCCAGCTTGTTGACGATCATGCGCTGTTCGCGCGGCAACATCGTGTATTCCGGATGCGACGGTTTGGGTCGGCTGCGGCGATGGTAACGCGCCACGTTGGCGACCACCGCCAGCTCGCTTTGCGTCAGTCCGAGGATTTCCGAATTGGCGATGAGGTAGTAGCTGTGCTTGTGATGGGCCCGGCTGGAGACGAAGGTCCCGACTTCATGGAGAATGGCCGCAACCTCCAGCAGCAGACGGTGCCGCTCGCCGAGGCGGTGCTCGTTGGCCAACTCGTCGAACAGCCGCAGCGCCAGCCGGCGTGATTGCTCGGCGTGGCTGGCATCGACACGATACTTCTGAGCGACGCTCTGCGCCGACTGGATCACCTCTTTGTAGGCCGCGTCGCCTCGCTTGCCGGCGGCGCTGCGTATCATATCGAGCAGAAGCCCGTCCCGCATGGAGACATCGGCGACGAGCATCTTCTTGGCACGCGTGCTCTTGAGCAAGACCTGACAGACCAGCAAGGCCGGCGTGATCGTCTCGGCGTCGGTAAACGGCAGCTTGTAGGCCCGCGCCAGTTCGTCCGCCGTTTGATGCTGACAGGTCTCGATCAACGCGTCCAATTCCTCCCGGGACACCGAGCCGGGCTCCTTCGCCTCCGGCGGCGTCCCGGCCTGCGCCGTCGCCCAGCGGGCGTCACCCCCGACAGCAATGAAGGTCCGCACGCTGCCCAGCGGCAGCAGACCCTTGAAAGCGGTAACCGCGCTGGTCACTTGTTGTTTGATCAGCTTTGCGGCGTGCTCGGCCCGTTCCGTCGAGGTCAGAAGCACCTCCTGCATGCGGACCGAGCCGGTCGGCAGACTCTGAGAGACGG
>JAFGRR010000125.1 GCA_016935035.1 Phycisphaerae bacterium
AAGGGCGCCGACGGCATCATCGACATCAGCCCGTTTACGTGCATGAACGGGATTGTCTCGGAGGCGGTTTATCCGGCGGTCAGCAGCGACCATGACAACATCCCGATCCGCGTGGTGTACTTTGACAAGGTCAACACGCACATCGACCGCGACCTGGAGATATTTCTCGACCTGGCGCAGGCGTATCAGCGCCGCAAGCGGTATCAGCGGGTCTATCCGGATTGCTTTGAATAGGATGTGGGGCAGATCGGCGGCAGCCACGGAGAAGGAAGGACACGGTCTATGAAGGATTCCAGCAGCGCGCCGTTTAGCCCGCCGGACGATCCGCGTACGCGCATGCCGGCAACGGACGTTCCGCCGCAGGATGGTCGTCTGGAGCCGCTGCTGCGGGAGCCGTCGTCGCCGCCGCTGGTAACACCCAGCAGTCCGCCGAAGCAGCGCAGCGGCCAGTTGCACCGGCCCATCAACGAGATTCGGCGCGAGGCGGTGAATCCGCATGACGCGGTGACGGAGTTGGAGCGTTACAAGGTCGCGATGCGGCGGTTCTCGCCGGTGCAGCGTGGCCGGAAGGGGCTGCCATGGGAGGGTGAGTGGCAGTGTGACGGCTGCGCGGCGCGTGTTCCCGGGCGGCTGTTGTACCAGGAGGCCGACGACTCGATGTACCTGGAGTACGACTGTCCGACGTGCGGGCAGCATCGCGAGCGGCACGCGGACGCGCTGTTCGTCAAGCGGATTCCGCAGCGGCCCGAGCTCAAGCGTCAGCCCAAGACGACGCACTCGAGCTTCAAGATCCGGCCGATCCAGACGCTGCTGCCGCGCACGGTTGAGACACTTTGTCCGGAGTGCAGCGCGCTGATTCTGGGGCGTTACCACGTTTTTCAGGATGCCGTCTGGATCGAGAAGACCTGCCCGGACCACGGCTATTTCCGCGACAAAATCAACTCGGATGTCGATCTGTATCTGCGTGGCACAGTGGGCGGGTTCGAGGATGAGCGCGGCGTGCACAAGCCGCAGGTGACGGGCGGGAACTCATGCCCGGCGGACTGCGGGTTGTGCAACCAGCACCATAGCACGTCGTGTCTGGCGCAGATTGACCTGACCAACCGCTGCAACCTGAATTGCCCGGTGTGCTTTGCATCGGCGAACCAGGCCGGCTATGTCTCCGAGCCGACGTACGAGATGGTGATCGAGATGCTGCGGGCCTTGCGCGAGCAGCATCCGGTGCCGGCGACGGCGATACAGTTCACGGGTGGCGAGCCGACAATTCATCCGCGTTTTCACGATCTGTGCCAGGCGGCCAACGACATGGGCTTTTCGCACGTGCAGATCGCGACCAACGGCTTGAAGATGGCCGACCTGGAGTTCACGCGGCGCGCGGCCGACACCGGGTTGCACACGCTTTATCTCCAGTTCGACGGCGTCAATGACGAGCAATACAAGGCGTTGCGCGGGCGGCCACTGCTGGAGACCAAGCTCAAGGTGATCGAGAATTGCCGCCAGATCGGGCTGAAAATCTGCCTGGTGCCGACGATCGTCAACAACGTCAATCGGGATCAGGTCGCGGAGATCTTCAAGTTCGCCTGCCGCAACGCGGACGTCATTTCAGGCATCTCGTATCAGCCCGTATCGTTCAGCGGGCGCATCAGCATGGAGGAGCTGGAGCAGAAGCGTTATACGTTGGGTGATCTGGCGCATGACATCGCGGAGGTGAGCGGGGCGGACATCGCACGCGACTTCTTCCCGCTCAATCACGTGGTGCCGTTGTCGCGGATGCTCCAGACGCTGGACGGCAAGCCGAAGATCCGGCCGAGCTGTCATAGCGACTGTGCGTTCGGGTCGTACTTTTTCATCACGCCCGATCATGAGGCGATTGCGATTCCGAAGCTGTTCGACACGATGCGGCTGTTTCGCGGGTTCAACGAGTACGCCGCCCGCGTGGAGGCGACGCGTCCGAACGGGATGGCGAACTGGCGTGACAAGCTGGAGATCATGTGGGTCTTTCTGCGGAGTTACCGCTGGACCGCGCGCGACTATCGCGTCACGCCGTTCACGTTCATCAAGGCTCTGCGCGGCATGACCAGCAAGACGCACGGGCGTGGCGATACGGGCGAGCGGAATTACCGCACGCTGCTGGCGGCGGGCATGCACTTCATGGATCGGTATAACTTTGACACCGAGCGCATCCGTCGCTGCGTGATCCAGTACAGCACGGTGGACGGCATCTACCCGTTCTGCACGATCAACTGTGGGCCAACCTATCGCCCGTACATCGAGAAGATGCACGCACGGCGGCCGGGGGCGGGTGATCCAGAGTGAGCTGGGGGGTGCGTCTTTGAGTGGGTCAGGCCTCCACCCTTGAAAGGGTGGGGCACCTGCGCATCCCGGCCGGCGCGGTAGAATGGCGGGGTCATGACGCGTCAGATACTGCACATCGACATGGACGCGTTCTACGCATCGGTCGAGCAGCGCGACAATCCGGCGCTGCGCGGCAAGCCGGTGCTGGTCGGTGGCAGTCCGGACAATCGGGGCGTGGTGTCGGCCGCCAGCTACGAGGCACGCAAGTTCGGCTGTCATAGCGCGATGCCGATGTCTCAGGCGCTGCGGGCGTGTCCGGGGGCGATCCTGGTGCCGGTGCGCATGGAGCGTTACATCGAGGTTTCGCGCCAGATCTTCGACGTTTTCGAGCAGTTCACTCCGCTGGTGCAGCCGCTGTCGATCGATGAGGCGTTCCTGGATGTCACCGGCTCGACGCGGCTGTTCGGCACGCCAGAGCGGATCGGGGCCAGCATCAAGGAGCGCATTCGCGCCGAGACCGAACTGACGGCGTCGGTGGGCGTGGCGCCGAATATGTTTCTGGCGAAGCTGGCGAGCGATTTGGACAAGCCGGATGGGCTCGTAGTGGTTCCGGCGGACGATGTGCCAGGGTTTCTTGGCCCGT
>JAFGRR010000126.1 GCA_016935035.1 Phycisphaerae bacterium
CCCTCGGACGCGATCGCGCTGGGCGTCGCCAGCGAGGTTCCGATCTATGTCGAGGAACTGGTGTTGAACGACGTCACCCAGTAGGGCACACTGCCACAGTGCCGCTCACGCCGGCGGGGCACCGGCGCGCCACCCCTTACCCGTATTCAGGAATCGACCACGGAGAAACGGTGCTGCATTCGCGTATAGGCTTGATGATTCGTTTCGGCGTGACACTGCTCAGCTTGCTGCTGTTGGGGACCGGCTCGGGCTGCACCATGCTGACGAGGTTCGCGAATGACCCAGGCGGGGCCGAGTTCGGCAAGACGTTCTACGTCGGCGGCGCCGGACCGGTAGGTCTGGTGGTCGGCACGGAGTCGGTACCGCGCGGCTTGCGCCAGGCAGGCTACCTTGGAGCGATCGAGGTCTACGGCTGGCAGAGTTGGGTCGGCGGCACGCTGCGCGACCAGATGGATGCCTACCGAAATCGCCGAGAGGCCAGTCGCCTCGCTGATCGCATTACCGCGTATTGCGATCAGCACCCCGGGCGCCCAGTCAACATCATCGCACTGTCGGCCGGCACGGGTGTCGTAAGCTGGGCTCTCGCGGCCCTGCCTGCGGACGTAAGCGTCCAGAGCGTCGTGTTTCTTGGCAGCAGCCTCTCGCGCGAGTATGACTTGGCACCAAGTCTGGCGCACGTAAGTGGTTACCTGTGGAGCTTCTACTCCCCCACCGACCCGATACTGCGCTACGCCGTTCCGATCACCGGCTCCGTTGACCGCGAATTCGTCTGGGGTGGCGTTGCGGGACTGTACGGTTTCGCGCCGCCGGAGGATGCGTCCAATGATGTCCGAGCGTTGTACAAAGAGCGTCTGCGCAATCTGCCGTGGCGTCAGGCCTACGCGCGCGCCGGCTACGAGGGACGCCACACCGATGGTGTCAAGGCAGAATTTGTCGCGGCTCACATGTACCCTTTGTTGATTACGCGACGCCAAACGCCAGAATCGTTGGACAGCACGCCATCAAAGGAAGCTCCCAATCCTGCGCAGGCCGTACCGACATCACAGACTACGACAGAGAGCTCAGGCGGTTCTGTGGACATTGAGCCGAAGCGGGACTTGCGTTAGGGCGCCTCATATTGCTAAACTGTCTTTCCTTGGTTCTGAAGGAAGTCCCGAACGTTGTTCTGGGGGGCTCAGATGAGCGCCATGGCAGAGGAAAGAAGCAACGGAAGCGGCAATCGCTGGCATCCTGTCGGTATCGAATTGCCACCCGGATGGAAGGATGCGGTTGCCGATGTCGCGCGCCGAATTGGGTGCCCGATGCGGTACGTCTGGATGGCTTCGGTCGACGGCTTGCTGTCGCTACCCGAGGAAGACATCGAGAGACGCGTCATCGCGTACGAGATGTTATCGAGGAAAGATTTCGCGAGCCTGACGCGGACCAGTCCGGGCAGTTGCCACGCCCTGGTATCCCAATGGGCCAGCGATTTTGCCGCCTCCCTGCGAATCGACGCAACATCCGAGGACGGCGCCGCCGCCTGATCGGCACCGATCATCCGACAGTCCGATGGCACCAGCGGCCGGTCGAGAGCCACCGCCTGGGAGATGTCTCAGCATCGGCGACCGTGCCTTTCCCGCTATTGTCGCGACCGACACGCACCTGTCATCCGTGATGTGTTGCGGCGACCCACCGCCCCACAACGTAAACCGACGCACTCCCATAAGGCCACCCAGACCCGGGCCAACGATGTCTTGCCCCCCCACGATTGACATACAGGGCTCCGTGCGTAACCATTGTGGTGGGCTTCGTTTGCGGGCACGGGCGCGCGCCGTCGGAGGTAATCGCCCGGCCCTGAGGAGTGTGCTCATGTTGAGATATTGGGCTCCGCGGCCGGCACTCGTGCTGGCGTTGACTCTCGTCGCACTGCCAGTGACGGCTGGCCTTGCCGGCGATGTTGAAAAACTGGACACTTCCCTAATCCCGCGTGTGGAGTATCCGGCCGAGGCATCAGGTGGACAGACGCCACTGCGCGTCAAAGTACTGGTGTACGAGTTTAACCCATGGATTCCTGGACGCTTGCAGGACACGGACAACCCAGATGCCAAGCCGCGGCGTCTGCGTGAGGTCTGCGGATGGAATGATCCGCTGAAGTTGGCGCAAGGCTACATGGAGGACATGTTGAAGGCCAGCGGTGGCTATCTTCAGTACGAAATCGTCGAATGGAACACAGTAGACTCGTTCCAGACAAAGCAGGACGGGTTCTCATATACACCAGAGTCGTACATGAAGTGTTTCATGGCGTGGAAAGGCAAGCCCGGCGTCGAATGGCAGGAGAGTTGGCACACACCAGATGGCGTCAACTACGCCGAGGAAATCCGCAAGTACAATATGTCAAAACGCATTGACGCGGGCGAGGCGGACGAGGTCTGGTGGATGGGCTGCCCGTTCTTCGGATACTACGAGTCGATCATGGTTGGCCCGGATAGCTACTGGGTCAACGCCCCGCCGATGACCGACTTCAAGTGCCGCCGGCGTTTCACCATCATGGGCTTCAACATCGAACGCGGCGTCGCTGAGATGATCCACGATGTCGGCCACCGCACCGAGAGCGCCATGTCGCACTACTACGGCGGCTGGGAGGCGGACAAGCTCGACACGAACTGGGCCCGCTTCGCCGCCAACGAGCAGCAATCCGGCCAGGGCAACGCCGCCGTCGGCACGTGTCACTATCCGGCGAACGCGGTCGCGGACTACGATTACGCCAACGAGCGCTCGGTCGAGAGCACTGCCGAGGACTGGCTCAACTACCCCAACCTCACCGGCGAAAAGACGAAGGTCAGCCGCGAGAATTGGCGTGAACCGCACAAGAACGCGAATGACGAACCCGACTTTCATCGCAACTACCAGGTCTGGTTCTTCTCGCACCTGCCCAAGGCCCCCGGCATAAACGCCGATGGCCGCGAGAACAACTGGTGGAAGTACATCTACAACTTCAACGCCTACGACGAAGCCGGCAAGCTGCTCAAGTCAGCCAAGCCCGTGAAGGACGAGGCGGTCGAAAAGCAGGGAGCCACCCGACCGGCGTAGGACCTCCAGACCGCTGTGTGCCCGCGTGACGATCCCGCTTTCTGGTCGCAACCGGCGCACCGATGGCATATGATGCCTCTTACGGAGCGGGCCAGGCGACCGCTGGTCGGGGCCTTCGCGTCCCGGCTGGAGGAAAGTCCGAACTGGACAGGGCACGGTGATGGCTAACGGCCACCGGGAGTGATCCCAGGGAAAGTGCCACAGAAAAGACACCGCCGATGGATGCTGACCCGCGCGGCGGCATCACAGGCAAGGGTGAAAAGGTGCGGTAAGAGCGCACCGCGCGACTGGTGACAGCCGCGGCACGGTAAACCCCACCGCCAGCAAGCCCAAGTAAGGGGCGATGAGTCGGCCCGGCTCGCTATCAGCCCCGGGTAGGGTGCACGAGCGCGTCGGCAACGGCGCGCCTAGGTGAATGGTCGCCACTCGCGGCTCAGGCCACGAGAACAGGATTCGGCTTATCGGCCCGCTCCGCCTGTTTTAACGCTGGGTATCTGCTAGAATAACGAAGTTGTCGATAGTACAAGTGTTGGGCCGGGCTAGCAGCAACAGCCCGGCCGCCTCCATGTGTAACCACGCCTGCCCGTAAGCGGTTTTGTGGGCGTTCAACCAGTGCGGTATCTATGGATTTCCACCTCCTGGCCAACATGATGGCAACCATCGGCCTGGACGAGGGCACACTCGTCAGTTGGCTCGAGACGGCCTTTTACCCAACGCTGCTCGGCATCCTAATCATCGCCAGTCTCGGATTACCCATTCCCGAGGACATTCCGCTGATCGCCGCAGGCGTCATACTGAGCCGCCACCCCGGCGTCGCCACTTGGCCGGCAACGCTCCTCGTCGCTCTCGTGGGCATCATGAGCGGCGATCTGATCCTCTACATGTTTGGACGTCTCGCCGGACCTAGTATCGTCGGGCACAAGGGTGTCCGCTGGCTCATCACGCCCCGTCGCTATGCGCAGACGGCACGCGCGTTCAAAAGACACGGCATGTGGGCGTGCTTCTTCGGTCGATTCTTCGTCGGCATTCGCGCCATGATGTGCATGACGGCCGGTGCCACGCGATTTCCGTACTGGCGGTTCTTCATTGCCGACTGTGCCGGCGCCCTCCTTTCCATCCCTCTGTTCGTGCTGCTGGGTTACTGGTTCGCGGGCATGATTCCAGTTCTGCGGCAGTACCTGGTCGGCGTGCAGGGCATCCTGCTGGGCGTGGCGATTCTGGGCGCAATCGGGCTGGTGATCGCCCTGAAGATCCGGGCCATGCGCCGCCTGACGCGTCAGCCGGAAGACGTTCGCGTGCTGCACTCCGTCGACGATGCTTCCTCGGCCGCATAGCCCATCTATCAGAACTCAAGCGGCAGCAGGGAGGTATTCCACTTAATCGGACGCGCGAAGCCCTCAATCCCCATGACGGCGCCTACGCACCACCCCCCGCCGGCAGCTTCATCTCCCCCGCCACCTTGGCGAACAGTTCCGCCGTACGCTTCAGTGCCTGAGGAATGACCTTCACGTCGCCCAGCACGGCCATGTAGTTGACGTCGCCGCTCCAGCGGGGAACGATGTGGCAATGCATGTGATCGGGCAGCCCGGCCCCGGCACAGCGCCCCAGGTTGAAACCAATGTTGAACCCCTGCGCGTTGACCGCACGTTCCAGCACGCGCTTGGCATCGCGAACCATGCATATCAGCTCAAGCAACTCGTCGTCCGCCAGCTCCTCTAGGGCGCCAACGTGACGTAGCGGCGCCACCAACACATGTCCGCTGGTGTACGGAAAGCGATTCAGCAACACGAGCGTCCGCACGCCGCGCCACAACACGTACTGCTCTGCGTTGCGCTCCGGGTGCTCGCGATAGTCACACAGGAAGCAGCCGCCCTCCCCGCCATCGAGCGTGTCGATGTACTCCATCCGCCACGGGGCCCAGATGTTCTTCTGGAAATCCGACATCAGAACCCCCTATCGCGTCCCGTTCCCGGCGTTGCCGACCGGGCGAATGTGCGGCAGAACGCGAATGCGGCGAGTGGCGCGGTACTCCTGATTGTCCGGTGTCACAACGAGCAGGCCCAGCGTATGTTCGCCGGCCTGGGTCAGCGTGCGTTGTCCGTTTACAGTGTTGCCGATTGGCTCGTTGTTCAGCGTCCACAAGAACTTGGCCGAGTCGTACCATGTTGACGGACACGACGCCGAGTAACCCAGGTGCAAGGGCTGAATGCCGATGGCCGACGAGACGCGTATGCTGAGCGTCGGCTCATTGGCGGTTGAGGGTGTGACGCGCATCGCGTCGGGCACGCTGGGGTCGTTGCTGCCGCCCGCTTGCTGCTGCGAGTCTAGACGCGACACAACGGCCGCCGAACCGTTGCCCGATGCGTTTTCCGGTCGATGCAGATGCGACATGCGCCCGGAGAGAAACGCCAGCCCCTCGGCGTTTCCATCGATCGCTTGGCGATGGGCGAGCACCTCCGGCGACTTGTTCGGCGTCACGCCGGCGATCCGGCCGAAGAAATCCGCCGCCAGGTCCGGCGTGCGCTGATGTCCGAGCCGGCGAATGTAAACCCAGGCCACATTCTTATAGCCGTGCCGCTCGTACCACGTCACGGCCTCACGCGATTCCTTGCGACAGACGGCGATGTCGTTCTCGGTGTTGATTATCAGGATCGGGTGATTGTGCGAGCGCGGCGCCATCTTGTCGCTCATCACCGTCCAGGAGAAGTTACCCTGCCGCGAGACCAGGCAGGTGAAGCGGTCCGGGTGATGGTTCATCATGTAGTGTGCGAGGTAGCCGCCCGAGGACCAGCCCGTGGCCAGCACGTTGCTGGGATCGGCCTGGGTGGTGGCGAAAACCTGGTCGAGAATCGCCAGCGTCGCGACTTCGTCGGACTTGAGCCCCGGATGAATGGTCCGCAATGGGAACTCGGCCATCATGTCCGACGTGCGCATCTCGGGCGAGACCACAATGAGCCCATAGCGATCGGCTTCCTCGCCCCATTCGTTTATTTGCCACACCGCATTGTCGAACGGGCGCATGCCGTGAAACGACACGACCACCGGCCAACGCCTCTCGCGGCGCTGCTGCTCGCTGGCCTGGACGTACTCCTGTGGCAGGTAGAGCCAGTAACCGCGGCGGGTGCTGGGCTCCACGATGCGTTTCTGACTCCCTCTGCCGCTGCGTCCGGGAACTTCGCACCCGAACTGTGTCAGCAGGACCGTCAGACAGGCGATTGACGCAAGGCAGAGGCGCATTCGGCGACAACCTCCTTGTCGTCGTGGCATCGGATTAATGCTCAATGTCCAGGTACTCCTGCACTTCCAGGGGGGGGATCGAACGGCGAGTGGGCGGCCTGCGCCACCGTCCGCCCATGCAGCACTGCCGCCGGGTGGAAACAACCGTTCACACGGCAAGTGCCGTCCGGCTCCGCCGGTCGGAAACCGTGCCGGCCATCGCTCCACCGGCCCGACCTTCATCCACCGAATTGTACCGACAGGCACCGTGTCGCGAAAGGACGGCCCTGAAGCGACCGGCCAGAACCGGCGGCAGCGCTCACGATCAGCGACTTGCAGCAGCGTCCAGTGGCCGGCGACAAGCCGTGACGAGTGGCGCCTGACGGCCGCGACCAGTGGCCCTATGGTTAGCCACAGCGCCCAGCGGAGCCGGCAATAGCGGCTTGTGGCTGGCTGCCGGCGGCAGACGGCAGAGGCTCGTGAAGCTTTACGCCACCGCGCTCGCCTCCTAAACTCTAGGGGCCGGTCGGCTGACGGGCGCTTCCGGTCACACGGAGGTTGCCCCCAGTTGATCCGGGCAGGCGAGGTGGGCCGCACGGCCCGCCGTTTGACAAGTGAACGGGCCCATAGCTCAGTGGTTAGAGCTGCCGACTTGAAGTGCCGCCGGTGCTAAACCCGCCTCACAAGCGAGACGGACACGCCCGCCGGCACCGGGTCTTTCCGGCGGGAACGCCGGATTAGCAGGTCGTCAAAGTCGGGGAAAGCTAACGGTCGAAAGACCCAAGCCAATCCCGAGCCAAGCAGGGAGAGTGGGAAGTCAGAATGCAGAAGTCAGAAGTAAAGACAACGACCTATGCTCGGCTATCGTTACTTCCAACGCACCGCCGATGGCATCACCCCTCCCAGGCGTGTGTAGAGACTGGACGGCGACCCACCCAGACCGGGTGAAGGGACAGTCCAATCCCGCGGGAAACCGCGGACTGATTGCATAATCGGCTGGTCACAGGTTCGAATCCTGTTGGGCCCAATCTTCTCGAATGTCCCAGACAACTCAGAGTTGCGAACCCGCACCATGGACCGCGACGTGCCCGAGTTGGCATTCTGGAACAGCCAAACGGCCAGGCAACAGGCGGCGCTCGCGACCACCTGACCGGCCAACAAAGGGTGGTTCAATGACGGAGCATCTGGATTCAGACGGCCTGGACGCCAGTGATGTCGAGTACTACGAGAGCGATGACACCAGCGCCAACGGCTGTGCGACATGCGGCGCGGCGATCGTGGACACATACTACGAAGTCAACGGCCGGCTGATCTGCCCGACCTGTCAGCAGAACATGGCCCAGTCCCTCCAGGGCGGATCGCGCTTCATCCGCTTCGTGAGCGCCTCATTCCTCGGGCTCGTCGCCGCGGTCATCGGCGCCGGCATCTACTTCGCCGTTGCCGCACTCACCGGCTATGAGATCGGACTGGTGGCGATCGTTGTCGGCCTGCTGGTCGGCGGCGGCGTGCGCATCGGCGCGCGTGCCCGCGGCGGCTGGTTCTACCAGACGCTCGCGATCGTGCTGACGTACTTCTCCATTGTCGCAACCTACGTACCGACGCTCTTCAAGGCGAGTGCCGACCAGGCGATGAGCGACGTCGCCAACGAAACCCGCCAGATCGCCAGGATCATCGTCCACCATGACGACAGCATCAGCCTCGACGGAAACACCGTCACGCTCGAAGACCTCAAGCCGCCGCTCGAACACCTGGCGAGTGTGGGCGGAATCGTCTGGTACCACCGAGAGGGGATAAGGGACGCCGGTCCATCCGACGCGGCTAATGCCGTCGGCAACACCATAGAAGGTGTCGGTCTGCCGTACGTGGTGTTCGTTGACGATCACTTCGAAAGGCCGGAATCGACGTGGGCGATGGCTACGCGCGGCGGCCCCCTCGCGCAAGCGTTCATACTGGTGCTGGCCTTCATCTTCGCCTTGGCCGTGCCGTTCCTCAGCCTGCCGGCCAGCTACATGGGACTGATCATCATCGGCATCGCCCTCTACTCTGCCTGGAAAATCAACCTGCGCCAGCATATATCGATAGCCGGCCCCTACCAGCTAAC
>JAFGRR010000127.1 GCA_016935035.1 Phycisphaerae bacterium
AACGAGGGGAGCCTTATGAGCGCTGTACTTGCCGGTGCCCTGGCTCCCTGGATCGATCTCGGCTGCGGTCTGCTGCCATTGGCCGGATTCACTCTTGTCGTGTTCTTCTGGGTCCGTTCAATCGGCCGACGAACGGACCCGACACACATCTGTCACATATTGCTGGTGAGCAAGTGGATACTAACGCTCACCTATGGCGCGATGACCGCAGTAAGCATGCTCGCGTACTGGCTGACCGATGTGAAGGAACGCCCGCCGTTCAGTGACCTGGCCTACCCGGTATTTGTTGTGGGTCCTGTCGTTTTTGCGGGATACTATCTGGTGAACGCTGTCCTTATCAGCGCGGCGCTTAACACGGCGCTCATACAGCGCTACCGCGACGGGAACTGCGTGCCGACATCGGCGGATGGGACCCTCATCCGGCGAATCGTGCACCGGTATTACTGGCTGCACGCATGGCTACTCGCGCGTGAACCTTTGTCAGTCACCGAGGTCCTTGACACAGTGTGTCCGTACCACAGAGATCAGTAGGGTTGCGCACACCGAGCAGGTGCCGTCGACGCGGCGCGGCAGCAACGTGCCGGTATAATCCACGCGTCATGAACTCCAACACAAGGCACAAGGGGATATGATCGCCATGCAACGCACATCGACCGTAATCGGACTGAGAATCACACTGCTGCTCATTGCCACGACGGCCGTTGCGGCCCCGCCCACGGTCATCAAGACCGTGCCCGAGAACGGGGACACCGCCATCGATCCGGCCCTGCGGCGGATCACGGTCGAGTTTGACCAGGACATGGACACGGGTGGCGGGTGGTCGTGGTGCGGCGGCGGCGACAACTACCCGAAAATCTCGCGCAAGCCCGGCTGGCTCAGCAAACGCGAAGCCGTGCTGTACGTGCGACTTGAACCGAATCACGAATACGCCCTCAGCGTGAATTGCCCATCGGCCAAGAACTTCCGCGGCGCCAACGGGGAATCGGCGGTCCCGTATCCGATCACCTTCACAACCGCCGACGGCACGGCACCAGGCGTCTCCGCCGAGGATCACAAGGAGGCGCTCAAGGAACTGCGCCGCGCGATTGACGAGGACTACTCGTACATCGACGTGCACAAGACCGACTGGGACAAGCAGTTCGGCCGCTACGGCAAGAAGCTGGCTGAATCCACGAGCGCCGAGGAATTCGCTGAGACCGCCGGCAAAATGCTGGCGGCGGCCAAGGACATCCACATCTGGCTGACGGTCGGCGAGAAGGGCTTTGCGTCGTACAAGCGGCGGGTCCCGCCGAACTGCAACCGTGAGACGTTGGCGAAGGTCGTCCCCGGTTTCAAAATGCAGAACGACATCATTGGCACGGGGCGCTTCGACGACGGCATAGGCTACATCCTGATCCGGAGTTGGTCGGCACAGGACCCACAAGCGTTCGACGCGGCTTTCGAGGCGCTCGCGGACATGAAGGACTGCAAAGGGCTGATTGTGGACGTGCGGATGAACTCGGGCGGTGACGAGGCCCTGGCGCAGAAGTTCGCCGGCTGTTTCATCGACAAGCCCGCCGTCTATGCCAAGAGCGTCATCCGTGACAAGAGCACGCCGAGCGGCTTCTCACGCGAGTATGAACGCGCGCTCGAACCGACCAAGGCTCGTCCCGAGTATCGCGGCAAAGTCGCCGTTTTGACCGGTCGTTACGTGATGAGCAGTTGCGAGGGCTTTCTGCTGATGATGAAGCAGGTGCCTGGCTGCAAGTTGGTGGGCGAAGCCTCTTACGGCGCGTCTGGTAATCCGCGGCCGGTCGTGCTCCCAAACAATGTCACGGTCTTTCTGCCGTCCTGGAAGTCGATGACGCCGGACGGCAAGGAGATCGAGTGCGTCGGGATCGAGCCCGACATCCCGGTCAAGACGGACGAGAAGGACTCCCAGCAGCGCGATCCCGTTCTGGATGCCGCACTCGCGGAGTTGCGTTCGTAGCCTCCGCGTCTTCGGATTCGGCCGGTGGCTTGAGGCCCTGGCTGATGCGGATGGCGCACCACTCGCGGCCGCACATGGCACAGTGGTCGGTGTCTCCATCCGAGTCCTCTTCGTGCAGGACTTTCGCGGTTTCGCCGTCAAAGGCCAGTTCAAAGTGCCGTGCCCAGTCAAGCTCGGCCCGCGCGCGAGACAGATCATCATCCCATCGCTGCGCCCCGGGGATGCCGCGAGCCACGTCGCCGGCGTGGGCCGCGATGCGATAAGCGATGCAGCCCAGCTTCACATCCTCGGCCCGCGGCAGGCCGACGTGCTCCTTGGGCGTTACGTAGCAGAGCATCGCCGCGCCGGCACGGGCGGCCTCGGTTGCTCCGATCGCGCTGGTGATGTGGTCATAGCCGGGGAATACGTCGGTGACTATCGGCCCGAGGACGTAGAACGGGGCGTCGTCGCACAACCGCCGTTGCGTTTCCATGTGGAACGCGACTTCGTTGAGCGGGATGTGGCCGGGCCCCTCGACCATGACCTGTACGCCAGCCTCGCGTGCGCGGTGGACCAACTCTGACATGACGTGCAGTTCGGCAATCTGAGCGGGGTCGCTGGCGTCGGCCAGGCAGCCGGGCCGCATGCCATCGCCGAGCGAATACGTCACGTCGTGCTCGCACATGATGGCGCTGATCTCGTCGAACAGCTCGTACATCGGGTTCTGACGCTTATGGTGCAGCATCCACTTGGCCAGCAGTGACCCACCGCGGCTGACCGACTTGGCGATACGGCTGCCGAGCAGATGAAGATTCTGTCGCAAGATGCCGGCGTGAATCGTGAAGAAGTCGACGCCCTGGGACGCCTGATGCTCAATTTCCTTCAGGATGTCGTCGTGTGTCAGGTCCTCTATGGGCTTGTCGAGGATCATGCTGTAGAGCGGGACTGTTCCGAGGGGAATCGTGGCGTGGTCGATCAGTTGCTGGCGGCACTTGTCCACATCCCCGCCGGTGGAAAGATCCATCGCCGTGTCGGCCCCGTGGAGTTGGGCCCAGTAGAGCTTGTTGGCCTCGTCGGCGGTGCAGCTTGAAAGCGGTGACGCACCGATGTTGGCGTTGATTTTGGTGGTGATCGAGCGGCCGATGCCCATTGGATCGAGACGGCGCGGGGCGGATTCGCCACGGCAATACTCGTGGTCGCGGATCGCCTGGTGGCGCTGGGTGACAG
>JAFGRR010000128.1 GCA_016935035.1 Phycisphaerae bacterium
CGCCACTCGCTCTCGACGGTCGTCTTTGACAGCTCAAGCACGTGGGCGATGTCGGCGACGCTCATGCCGCCGAAGAAGCGCAGCTCGACGATGCGGCTCTGTCGCGGATCAAACTCGGACAGTTTTTTGAGTGCCTCGTCAAGATCGAGAATCTCTGGGTCGGCGTCAACGATGGGCGTGATGGCCTCGTCCATGGTGACGCGGCAGACGTTACCGCCGCGCTTTTGACGCGCGCGGCCGCGGGCGTGGTCGATGAGTATCTGCCGCATGGCCTTGGCGGCGACGGCCACGAAATGCGCTCGGCTGCGCCAATCGGTGCGGGCTTGGTCGACGAGTTTGAGGAAGGCCTCGTTGACCAAGGCGGTCGGCTGAAGCGTGTGGTCCGGACGCTGCTGGCGAAACTGGTTGCCCGCCAGGCGGCGCAGCTCGTCGTGAACGAGCTGGAAAAGTTCGGGGGTGACGGCGGCATCGCCGTTGCCGAGCGCGTGCAGCAGGCGTGTTGTCTCGTTGATGTCGCTCATTTCCTCGCCAGCTCAACCCCAAGTTGCCAAACTGGCATTATATCCGAGAATGGGCGGGCAGTCCGCGCGCGAGCCA
This sequence comes from Phycisphaerae bacterium, assembly GCA_016935035.1. Classification (GTDB taxonomy): domain Bacteria; phylum Planctomycetota; class Phycisphaerae; order UBA1845; family Fen-1342; genus JAFGRR01. The sequence goes on from JAFGRR010000128.1 coordinate 598, forward strand.
GCCGGCGTTTGCGATGGCCCCCGCGCCTAGGCCAGTCGGCGTGGCTGTGACGGCTATCGGCGGCGTTCCACAGTCGCTGGCGCGGTGAGCCTGTTCACGTCCTGCGTCGGCCGCAGGGGGCCGACGCTACGTTCGCGGCGCCCCGTCGGCGCGGTGAGCCGGCTTCGGAGGAAGCAGAGACACGGGTTGCGCGAAGAAAGTCGGGGGATTTCGGCGAAAAAACCAAGGGCGGGCGGGGGTTTTGTCGTGATCTGGAGTGCGGGCCGGTTCGGCTGATACGGGATTTGGCGCGATCAGCCGGCGGTTCTCAGCCAGCTACCACAACAGTACCCAGCAAGGAGGTAAGCAACATGCAACCAACAGCACAGTATCAGAGAATCGGACGGCTGGCTTGCGCAGCATTGCTCGCATTGGCCATGCCGACAGGGCTGCTGGCAGCCACCAACTCGTACGTACCTGCCGCCGGCGGTTTGTGGAACACTTCGGGGAACTGGAGTCTCGGGCACTGCCCGGTGACAGGCGAGGACGTGGCGATCGTAGTAACCGGCTCGGACCACAAGGCCGTCACGTACGGCTCGGCCGGTGCCGGGAAGATCTTCAACACTGTGACGATCGACGGCAGTGCCGCCGGCTTCTACGGCGCCATCTGGCACCTCAGCCACGTGCTCGACACCAACGATATGCGGATCGGCAACGCCGGCGAAGCCTACCACTGGATGGAGGGGCCGGCATATCTGTGGGTCGACAACAACCTGTACGTAGGCTACACGGGAACCGGTCCGGGGTACCTGTACATGGCCTGCGATGCGCCGTACAGCGGTGCGGGTGCGTATGTCGGGGACCTGTTCTACGTCGGGTACGGCGGTGAAGGGCAGGTCGATCACGTCAGCGGCGGCATCGAAGCCTACCGCGTCTACATCGGCCAGAACGACCCGGGCACGTACAACCTCGGCGGCACCACGACCAGCAGCCGGCTGGATATCGAAAACCAGTTCGTGCTCGGCAACGGCGACGAGGGTACGTTCAACCAGACCGGCGGCCTGGTGGATCAGTCCGGCAGCAACGGCCTGATAATGGGGCTGAATACCGGCGGCATCGGCACCTATCTCATGAAGGGCGGCGAGTTGAACATTGACCACATCTCGCTGGCCTGGAACGGCGACGCGTACTTCACGCAGACCGGCGGGACTGTCAACACCGTGGGGACCATCACCATCGGTTGCCAGGGCACTCACCCCATGCAGACCTGGTACAAAATCAGCGAGGCTGACGGGGCGGCCGAACTCAACGTCGGCGGCGACATTCTCGTGGGGCCGCAGACGCTCGCCAAGTACGAGCAGAACGGCGGTGCGGTGGACGTGACCGGCGACCTGGAAATCTGGAAAGGCACCGAGGCCACAGGCTCCAGCTATGTCTACCTGGGCCTCAACGCCGGCACGCTGGACGTGCACGGTGAGGTTATCAATCACACCGGCTACTATGACCAGGACGGCGGCGTGATGAGCACGCCGAGTTTCACCAACGACTCGTCCCAGGGCATCAACATCGACAACAGCGCCGATTTCCGCGCCAACACGTTCACGAACTCGCAAGGCACGGTGTACATGTGGCGCAACGCCAAGATGCGCGGCAAGCTCGCCATCCCCCCCAGCACCTACTTCATGTGCAACTTTGCCAACGACGGCACGTTCCAGATGGGCAACGCCGGCTTCAACGGCGGCACGTTTGGCGGCACGCTGACCAACAACGGCACCTTCAATTACTACCAGGGCAACTTCAGCGGCAGCACACTGATCAACAACGGCACGTTCAACTGCAATGCGGCCTTCACGTGCAACCGCTTCATCCAGAACGCCTACTCGCACCACATCACCGCCGCCTGCCCGCTGACGGCCAACGGTGCCGGGTATACGAACGCGATTGAGAACAACTACAACCTGACCATCGAGACCGGCGCCAACGTCTACCTGGGCAGCGGCAAGGCGTTGCTGAACAACGACAATCTCTATGGCGGTGGGACGATCAACGGCAACCTCGTGAACAACGACTACATGTTGCCTTCAGCCACCACCGCGATCGGTCAATTGGATGTCACCGGCACCTTCACCCAGAACAGTTCCGGAACGCTGCGGATTCGCCTCGGCGGCAACACGACCGGCTCATATGACCGCGTAATCTGCACCAGTGCGGCGAGTCTGGCGGGCACGCTGGATGTGCGGCTCACCGCGGAATTCACCCCGAGCCTCGGCGACAGTTTCACGGTGCTGCGCTATACTAGCCGCTCCGGCCAGTTCAACCCCGTGTCGCTGCCGGCGCTCTCCAACCCCGACTGGACCTGGAAGGTCGAGTACCTGAGCACGGGGCTCAAGCTGTCGGTCGTCGAGCAGGCCTATGAGCTGGGCGACACCAACTGCGACGGTGTGTCGGACGTATTCGACATCGACTCATTCATTATGGCGATCATCGATCCCGGCCAGTATGCTATCGCGTACCCGGACTGTGACGTCATGCTGGCGGACTGCGATCAGGACGGCACGCCAGACGTGTTTGATATCGACATGTTTGTTCAACTTATCACCGACTAGTAATCGCAAGTCACTAATGAACCTCTGATCAACACGCGGTCCGGTCCGTCGCTCTGTCGGCGAACCGGGCCCGCGTGCGTCAGCGACCGGCACACTGACAAGGGCCGTTTCGTGTGCCAGGGTTTTTCCGAGGGCAGTACCAACAATTGTCGTTATTGCGCATGAGGGCATGAAGCACCGCTTCACCCCATGTCCGCCGACGCGGTATTTCGCGGGCAGACTCTCTCGTGTGGTTTGTGACAGGTGTGGATGCGATAGGTGCTCGGCGCGCGTGTCGAGCAGAACCAGCCGGTGTAACCCGGCGTAAGGAGACCGAGATCATGAGAAACTACCTGACCACCGTGCTGATGTTGGCCACCATGGCCTTCTTCATCGTACCCAACACAGGCTGCCCATTCCTGATTCCCTACGATGGCACTGGGGGAACCGGAACCACTGACGGCGGCACCACTGACGGCGGAACCACCGATGGTGGCACGACCGACGGGGGAACGACGGATGGCGGCACCACCGACGGCGGGACGACTGATGGTGGGACCACCGACGGCGGCGGAGCCACGGCATTCAACATCGTTAAGACTGACATCTTCGTTCGTCACGACGCCAGCCTGCTCTGCGGAACCGACCTGATCGCGTTTGGCACGGGCTACGGCGGTTCGTCCACGATCGGTGTGTCGTACATCATCCCCTCGACCAACCCGACCACCGGGACGGCGGTTCCCAACACCGAGCTGTACGCCAGCAAGGGATTCGCCGTCGGCGGCCACACCATCTTCCTCGCCGGCAGCAACACCGCCAGCCTGGCGTTCCAGGTCAGCGTGTTCGACGCGCTCACCGGCACCATCACGCAGACGTTCGAAACCACTGATATACGTCTCGGCAGCATTCCGGTCGGGGCTTATGATCCCGGACACATGCAGGCCGACGGAAACTACTGCGTGGTCGTCTGCGA
>JAFGRR010000129.1 GCA_016935035.1 Phycisphaerae bacterium
ACATGGCTACGACGCATGCCATTCAGAGAAACGTCGAACAACCATTGGAGCACAAGGGTGAGGCACGGACGTTTGTGCCGAACGTGGACATGGTCGAGGCATCCGACGAGTATCGTCTGTACGCCGACATGCCGGGTGCAACGGCCGAGAGCCTCGACATCAATTGCGAGCGCGGCATGCTGACCGTGCACGCGTGCATACCGCCGCGGCAGACGGACGAGCCGGAGTATCTGCTGCGTGAGTACGGTGTTGGCGATTACCACTGCGAGTTCCGCATGGGTGAGGATATCGACACCGAGCGCATCACTGCCGAGGTCGCCACCGGCGTTCTGACGCTGCATCTGCCGAAGCGTGAATCGGCGCAGCGGCGGCGGATTGAGATCACGAGCAAGTAACGAGGTAGCGGCCGCCCCCCGTGGTGGCCGTTGCACTTGATGTGTGCACGCCGCTTGGGCGGCAAATGCAGCGGCCGGCGTCTCGTCGGCCGACTTCGTTGTGGCTGTTGTTTGAGATCACACTCCAGTGTGCCACGGCTCTGTGAGCCGTGTGTAGCGTTGCCCCCTGTGAACAACGTAGAAATGGAACTGGGGCGCGTTTCGCGGTCTACGTCGGCCGCGGGGGGCCGACGCTACGGTGTCCTTCGGACTACCCGGCGGTATAGGGTGTCGCGTTCGACCGGCTCGCAGCCGGCTTCGCGGATCAGGCGTTTGATCTGATCGACCGTTAGTTCCTGGCTGGTCGTGCCCTGGCCTTCGCGCTTCGTGATGTCGTACCAGACCACGGTGCCGTCGAAATCGTCAACGCCCCAATTGAGCGCGACCTGCGAGAGCTTCGGCGATTGCATGATCCAGAAGGCCTTGATGTGCGGCACGTTATCGAGGATCAGGCGGCTGGCGGCGAGCGTGCGCAGGTCGTCGAGGCCGGTCGGGCCGGGCAGGTGCGCCAGGACGCTGCCGTCGGGAATGAACGACAGCGGCACCAGGCAGTTGAAGGCGGCCTGGCGCGACGTGAGTGATTCGTCCTGGTGCTCGCGCAGCTTGAGCAAGTGCGTGACGCGTTCGGCGGGCGTTTCGATGTGGCCGTAGAGCATGGTGGCGTTGGACGGAATGCCGAGTTCGTGGGCGACGCGGTGGACGTCGAACCAGTGGTGCTCGCCGACCTTGGTCTTGAAGGCCTCCGCGTGGACGCGGTCGTCGAAGATCTCGGCCCCGCCGCCGGGCAGACTGTCGAGGCCGGCGTCGCGCAGAGCGGTCAGCACTTCGGCGATGCTCATGCGCGGTCGGGCGATTCGGGTGAAGTGCACGATTTCGATCGCGGTGAAGGCCTTGATGTGCAGGGCAGGGCAGCGTGTACGAATGGCCCGGCACATGTCGGCGTAGTATGAGAACGGCAGCTTGGGGTGCAGGCCGCCGACGATGTGCACTTCGGTGGCGCCGCGCGAGGCGGCCTCGGCCGCGGCGTCAGCGATCTCTTCGACCGTCATCTCATAGGCGTCCGCCGCGTGATTGCCGGCGGGATCGTACGGGCGGTAGAACGCACAGAACTTACAGCTCAGCACGCAGAAGTTCGTGTAGTTGATGTGGCGGTTGATGTTGTAGTAGGCCCGACGACCGTGCAGCCGCTCGCGCACGAGGTTGGCCAAGGCGCCCAGCGTGAAAATGTCTTGCGTTTCGAAGAGCGTTACGCCGTCGGCGTGGTCCAGACGCTGTCCAGCGACGACCTTGTCGCGGATGGGAGCGAGGCGCGGGTCCAATGGTCGGTCGAGTTGCAGGGCTGTCACGCGGCAATGGCTCCGTTGGGCGGCGTTATTCGCGGCGGCCGGGTTTTCTTCACGGTGGATATTAGAATCGATATGGTATGTCGGCGTCAGGGCCGGCGACGTGCATTCACGCACCCAGGGAGAATACGCGGATGGAATCTCGCAAGCGCTCGCAGCGGCTCAAGTCGATCATCCTCGGGGCGGCGTTTGTGGGCGTCGTGGCGCTGATCGGCTTCGGGAGTCATATCCAGGCTATGTTGGGTATTCACCCGGAGATACCGGCGGAGCTCAAGGGGCGGACCGCCGCTGCATTTGAGGTTGCCACCATGCAGGGCGAGACTCTGCGTTTTCCAAAGGACTTTGCGGGCCGGCTGGTGCTGCTGGACTTCTGGGCGACGTGGTGCCCGCCGTGCGTGGCATCGATTCCGCACGTGCGTGAGGCCCACGAGCAATACGCATCGCGGGGTCTTGCGGTGGTAAGCATCAGCCTCGACAGCCCGCGTGTGAGCGAGGAAAACGTTCGCCAGTTCGTCGAGCGCAAGCAGATGAACTGGCCGCAGGTTTACACCGGTGCCGGGCGCATAGCGGACATGTACGGCGTGGATGCCATCCCGGCGATGTTCCTGATCGACGGCGACAGCGGCGCGATCATCGCGGGCGGCCGGCAGTTGGACGGGCCGTTCATCAAGCGGACAATCGAGGAGGCGCTGACGCGGAAGGGGGGGTGATCTGGCGAGACGCGGGGACAAATGCACCGCGCACGCGGCAGGCCAGCGCGACCGCGACTATCGCCAGCGCGACCTGGATGATGAGCCCGGGCCACGGGTGACCATCCTTCATGTTGAATGCCATCATCGTTCCGATCGGCGAAGCGCCCGCGACCAGACCGGGCATGTACGTTCTGGCGACCGACGTGTTGTCGCCGCGCACCACCTCGTCGGCGATCGCTTCGGCGGCCTCGGCCAGCAGCGGGAGGATCTTCAGAAGTGTGGTTGAGAGTCCGATGGCCCAGACGACAGACTTGCCGCGCAATCTGGCGATGTAGATCCAGCTTCCGTCCAGCACGGCTGAGGCGAGCAGGGCCAGCCCCATCGCACCCATGCGCCAGATGCTGCGCGATGTCTCGCGGAATGGCGCTGTCTGAAGCTGAGGCGGCGTCAGGTCGTAGAGCGTGAACAGCGTTACCGCCGCCATCAAGCCGACGCAGAGCGGCATGAGCCTTGCAATAGCACGTTGATTATGTGAATAGGGGACGCCGATCGCCCGGGCTTCGTCGGTGCCGGCTATGACCGCGGCCGCCGCCACCAGGACGGTCTGCCCGACGAGCATGAAGACGGCGACGGAGGCGATTACCTGAACGAGGTGCTGGCTATCGTCGGGTGGGCCGGTCAGGCTGTATCTGAATGTGAAGTGCATACCCAGGATGAGCGCGGCCAACCAGATAAGGCAGAAGATGAGGCTGCTGGGAATGTTCAACAGCGGGCGATCCGGCGCGCGCAGTCTGCGGCTGGCAGCCTCGATGAACAGTATGGCCAGCGTAACGTGAAAGAGCGCGCCGGTTGCGATGATGATGCCGTTACCTGTCAGCCCGCCCATCCGCATGACGCCCAGGAAGACCTGGCCGCCGAGCACGCCGAGTATCAGGGCCAGGCCGGGCACGAACATCACCATCAGCCACCCTGCCCCCAGTGCCACGACGAAGAGTATGCCGAATCCCTGCGATTTGCCGCCGCTGGCGATTGACGTCGCCAGGATAAACGAAGACAGCATCAGCGCCAGCAGCATGAGGCAGACCTGCATCGACCACCAGCCGCCGACGACGATGCCGACCGTGAGCGGGATGCTGCTCGAAGCCGCGAAGTAGGTGCCGAGGATCAGTGTCCCGACGTAGAGCATGAGCATCTGGCCTGGCGCGCCTGCCAGGTAGCCGAGGATGATCTGCACGCTGCTCATGGGTGTCAGCCGGTGCGAATGGATCATCCCGCACTTGAAGTCGCGGCTGACAGCGGAGGCGAGCGTATTGGGGACCAGTAGCAGCAAAACGCCGCCGCCGCCTATTGTCATGATGGCCAGCCAGGTTGAGCTGACCGAGGGATAGTCGCTGGGGGGGACGGCGCGGAACGACATGAAGGCGATGAGGGCGGCGCCAACCACGCAGATTCCTGGTATGACCAGTATGCCGAACGGGCCGCCGGCCATTTTCAGATGCAGTCGCAGCAGGGCTAACATCGCGATCCTCAATCCACCTGGCCAATGCCACTTCGCAGATAGGCTTCCTCGAGATCCGGCTCGAGCGGGCGAAACTCGGCGACCGGGATGCCGGCGGTGATCATGCGTGCCAGCAGGTCGGCGGCGGCGGCACGCTCACGTTCGTATTCGAGCGTAATCACATCGCCGGCGACGGCGAATTGCAGCCCCTCATCCAGCGATTCCAGCCTGTTAGCCACGTCGCCCGTGGTGTGTGCCAGCACGAGCCGATAGCGGCAATGCTCGTGGCTGGCGGCGCCGGCGACCTGGTCAACCGTGCCGTAGCGGATCGCGCGGCCACGCTCCATGATGAGGACGTGCGTGCAGTATTCGGCGAGGTCGGCCAGGATGTGCGACGACACGACGACGGCCTTGCCCTGGTCGCGCAGGCTGGCGAGGAGTTGCCGGAACTGCACGCGGCCGCCTGGGTCCAGACCGGCGGCCGGCTCGTCCATCAGCACCACGTGCGGATCTGGCAGCAGCGTGCGCGCGACGGCGAGGCGTTGCCGCATGCCGCGCGAGAGCGAGCGGACCTTGCTCGCGCGCTTTTCGGTGAGCCACAGCGCCGCCAGCCAATGGTCGATGCGCTCGGCACACGCGCTCGGCGGCAGGCCGTAGCAGTCGCCGATGAAGTCCAGGAACTCCGTGACTGTCAGCGTTTCGTACGCCGCCGGTTCGTCCGGCGTGAAGCCGAGATGTTGGCCGACTTCGGTCGGGTGTTTGAAGACGTCGTAACCCATTACGCGGACGCTGCCAGCGGTGATAGGTTGCAAGCCGCAGGCGGCGCGCAGGGTGGTCGTCTTGCCGGCGCCGTTGGGACCGATCATGCCCAGCAGGTCGCCACCGCGCATTTCGAAGCTGAGGCCATCAACGGCGACGAAGCGTCCGTACTGGACGCGAAGATCTTCGATCGTCAGTAGCGTCTCGCTCATGAAATCCCCTGGCGGACGGCGTCGGCCGCGGAGCGTAAGTCGCCCGCACGCCGACGAGGCGTTATCATCGACGCGTTGCCGGTGCGGTTCAAGTGGAAAAACGGCCGCGGCGAGCAGGCCAGACAGGGAGTTGACGTGCGTGGTATGACGCCGATGGGACTGACGGGGGTGTTCTGGTTTGGGCCGGTGCTGATGGGGGTGATGCTGATTGCGGTCGGGGTGCTGATTGTTCTGTTGCCGCAATTGCTGGCGTACGCGGTCGCCGGTTTGCTGATGGTGGCGGGGATGGCGCTGGTGGGGATGGGTTGGCGGATGCGCCGGCAGTTCACGTATCGCCGTGTGGACACGACGCAGTGGCAGGTGATGGACCCGTTTGACGAACAGTAGGGGGAGAGGAATGCAGAATTAAGAATGCAGAATGCAGAAAACCGCCGGCGCCGGCATGCGTACGGCGGAGCCTTCTGCACTCTGCATTCGCCGAATGTGCTTGTTGCTGCGCCGCATAGGGCTCCGATCGCGCGCTGGGCTTGGCCGGCGAGATCTGAACCCTGAACCCCGACCACTGAACCATGAATATGCCCGCGCTGCCGCTTGGGCTCTGTTCCGGCGTGGGCGGGGTGGCTAGGCGCTGGCGGCTTCGGTGGCGAGCTGGAGGAACGCGTCGACCCAGGACGTCACCAGGCTGGAGGCCGTCGTGATGAGGCCATCCTCGAGGGTCTGCGCCAGTGTCGGATCGCAGTCACCCAGGAAGAACGTGCTGCCGGCAAGTACAGCGATGCAGGACCAAAACCGTTTCTTCGAGATACCCAGCATTATGTCACTCCTGTGCTGATGGGTCGCAACCGCCGGCCGATGGTAGCCGATCCTATTGTGGGCAGCCAGTCAATGGCTGCCGTGCCGGCGTGTCGGGAATCGCGCAAGAACTGCCGCCATCGCGGTTGCTGCTCGTGGCCGGTGTCCGTCCCGATGGTCGCCAGGCCGGCGGCCGCTACGTTGGCCGTGGTGGCGTTTGGCTAATAGCTGGTACACGCGTGCGCGCGGGCGGATGCGAGTTGGGGCGGGCGATTGTCGTTGAAACGACAGTGTCGAAGGTCTAGCATGGCAACAGGACCAGCGCACGGGAGAAGACCCATGAATACTCGAAAACGGCCGCCGCGACCCCTGCTTCTGATTTTCGCCGCGAGCATGGCGCAGACGGGAGTGGCGCAGACCGTGACCTATCTGGCACCAGCCAAGACCGAAATCAATCTCGGCGAGGCGGTCACCGTCCATGTTGACCAAGGCACCGGCGACAAGGCCGTGCAGGCCGATTGGCCGGCGGATGACATACGCTGGATGCTGGTGCGGTCAGGGCCGACCCAGCAGAACTTGGACACCATCAAGCCGACGCGGGCCGGTGAGCAGACCGTGGAGATTACTCCCGAATACGCGGGTGTGACTTTGGTCGCCATGGACCTCGAACGGCCGGTGAAGCTGGAACCCGTCGAGTCGCTACGGGCATTCGGTACGCGTCACCTCGCGGACGAGTTGCCGGAAACGCTCGAACGGCTCGCAGACACGGCGACCGTGCGCGTGCGGCGGCTGGAATCAACGAAGACGCTGATTTGTGTCGAGGAT
>JAFGRR010000130.1 GCA_016935035.1 Phycisphaerae bacterium
ACCTGTGGCTTGACGGGTTTCTCCAGGAAGTCAACCGCGCCCCGGCGGATCGCGGCCGAAGCCATCGGGATGTCACCGTGGCCGGAGATCATTATGACTGGGATTGTAATTCCATCGGCCACGAGGCGTTTGTGCAAATCCGTGCCACTCATCCCTGGCATGCGCACATCCAGAACAAGGCAGCCGGGCGCCGCGGGATCGTAAGCCTCCAGGAACTCAGACGCGCAACCAAATGTGACGCACGGGAGATTGACTTCGCGTGCAAGTCGAACAAGAGAGGCGCGGAGCGTCGCATCGTCTTCGACGATGTACATGGTTCCTTGGGTTGCCGTCATGTCGTCTCTCCAGCGGTGGTGGGCAGGATGACACGGAAAGTCATGCCACCGAATGAATTGTGATTCGCGGTCAACTTGCCGCCGTCAGCTTCGACGATGTTCTGGCTGAGCGACAGTCCCAAGCCAACGTGGTCGTGTTTGGTCGAGTGAAACGGCATGAAGATACTGCCCAAGCGAGTGCTTGGCACGCCCGGGCCACGGTCGATTACTTCGACCACCTCGTTCCCATCGTCGGCTGTCAATGCTCGTATAGTCAACTCACGCTGATCCGCCTCACATTCCGACATTGCCTCAATACCGTTTCGCGCCAAGCTAATGACCACAAGGCTCATCAGCAGCGCGTCAGTCTGGACCAGAGAACCGGACGATCTCAACTCGGTCCGGAGTGCGACATGCGCCAGGTCGGCCTCACGCGCGAGCATGTCGGAGATGTCCCGCACCACGTCTGACAGGTCCACGCTGGAGTGGGATGGCGCACGCTTACGCACGAGACGGCGCAGTCGCCCGATCAACCGGCCCGCGCGTTCCGCCGCCTCGACGATCTGCTGCAAGTCGGCCAACAGAACATCGGGATCGGCGCGGTTAGCCTTGATGGCCAGGCGACAAGCTTCCGTGTAGTTGAGAATCGCGGCCAGCGGCTGATTCAGTTCATGGGAGATACCTTCGGCCATGTCACCGATTATGCTCAGTCGTGACACGTTGGTCAGCTCGCGCAGCTTCGCCGAAACCTCGGTCGCGCCGCTGAGTTCCTCGCACCCTTGCGCCGGTACGCATGGGCACGACTCTCGGGGCCGCTCCGTATTGACGACGCACGCCGGTTTGGTCACCCCGGACGTGCCCCCGCCTTGGGTTCTTGGCCGTCCCATCGTCGCTGACTCCCGAGTACTCACAAACCGCAACGGGCCACTACACACGCGTTCAATCTCGCCCTCGTTGCGTCATCGACGTGAACTGGACTGAACCGTTGGCGGCAACGTATTGCGGACGGGGCACCGAGTTCCACATGCCAAACCCGTGCCGATGCACACTCTATCGGCGATAATCCTCGGTGTCCAAACGGGTAACGTGCCACCACCGCGACGCAGTGCCACGCAAGCCCCCCACGGCGCCAGCAATCCGAGTTTTGGTTGCCGATCAGTTGCCAACCAGCGCGGGGCCGGCTTTGGTGGGCGCAAGAGCTGCTTGCATCGCGGCAACCAGGGCTTTGCGGTCGATCGGCTTTGAAACGTAGTCGCTGCACCCGGCGGCGATGCACCGGCTGCGGTCCCCGTCCATCGCATTCGCGGTCAGCGCAATGATAGGAAGATCAAAGCCCTGTTCGCGGAGCTGTCGGGTGGCCTCGTAACCGTCAACCAACGGCATTTGCATATCCATCAGAATCACATCGAATGGCGTCCCGGCTTCCCTTGCCGCGTTTGTCGCTTGGACTGCCTCCTGGCCGTTCTCGGCGAGAGTAACATCAGCGCCACACTTGCTGAGAATGTGCTTCAGCAATCGCCGGTTGTCGGGACCATCCTCGGCAAGCAACACGCGGCACTTCAGGTTCACGGCGGTGTTGCTGACGCCGGGGTCGCCGACGGCTTCGGGACGCACGATAGTTGCGCCGGCCGGATCATCCAGCAGTTGGACTCCGTCGAGACTACCTGTCGCCACGCGAGCCCGGAATCGGCTACCGCGGCCCGGGGAGCTCTCGATCAGCTCAACATCGCCCCCCAGGGCTTGCGCCATTCGTCGTGACAGAGCAAGCCCGAGACCGGTTCCGCCATACTTGCGACTCGCTGACGTATCTACCTGGGAGAATGGCTTGAATAGCCTCTCGGTCTGGCTGGGCGTCATACCGGGCCCGGTGTCCAGCACGTCGAAGTACAACATGTGCCCGGAATCCTCGGAATGTAAGCTGGCGTGTAGCTGCACACACCCAACTTCCGTGAACTTAATCGCGTTACCAACGAGATTAAGCAGGATTTGCCGCAATCGCACCGGGTCGCTTCGGATTGTCGCGGGAATCGGCCCGGCATAGTCACACTTCAACTGCAGTCCCTTGCTCTCTGCTCGAACCTGCATCAGAGAGGCGATCTCGGCCACAACTTCGCACGGCGGACAATCGCAATACGCCATTTCCATGCGACCGGCCTCGATCTTCGACAGGTCCAGAATGTCATTGATGATCTGGAGGAGATATCGGCCATTGCGATGCACCGTGCGCGCCGCGTCGAACCGCTCGGCCGCGGACATGTCCGTGGCCAGCAGGGCCTCCGCGAAACCAATGATGGCGGTCAGCGGCGTGCGGATTTCATGGCTCATGTTGGCCAGAAATTCACTCTTGGCGCGCGTCGCGTTCTCCGCGGCCTCCTTAGCCCGGGCTAACTCGCGTTCGGCACGTTTTTGGTCTGAAATGTCCACGAAGCAGTCGATCAGGTGCTGGCGACCGTCAAGTTCAGCGGACACCACCGATTTGATGATCGGCACCTGCGAGCCGTCCGCGCGAACAAGCATACACTCGGCGCGGCTTACCTTCTCACCTTTGTCCGTGACCGGACAGCCACCGGGATGTGCCTGACAGATTGTGTTGTAACATCTCTGCCCGACCATAGTCTCTCGCGTGCGCCCCGCGATTTCACACGCCGTTGGATTAACATCGACGATGCAGTGACTCGACTGATCCACCACCACGATTCCGACCTGCACGGCATCGAGAGTCGCGGCCAGGCGTGCTTCGCTGTTGAACAGTTTGGTCTGAGTCCGCTTCCGCTCGGTGATGTCCCGGAGTATGGCGACGGCGTGATGGGAGTCACCAACCCGATATCCGGATATCGAGATTTCGATTGGGAACTCCTCCCCGCCCTTGCGAATAGCCGTCAACTCCAGCGTGTTACCGACGGCCGCGCCACGACCGGTTTGCGCGAAACCTTGCATGCCGCGGCGTTTGGCTTCGTGGTACTGGGGTGGAACGATGAGATCCATCACGTTTCCTCCGATGGCCTCAGTTTCGCTGAACCCAAGCATCCGCGCGGCCGCGTTATTCCAATAGTTGATTTTCCCCTTGCTGTCCGACGTAATGACGGCATCCTGCGCGGTTTCAACAATGGTCTGGAAGCGTCGTTCACTGATCAGCAGACGCTCCTCCGTCCGCCTGAGCTCACCCTCGTCACGGTGGACTCCAAACATGCGTCGCGGCGTGCCATCTGGGGCCCACTCCATTACCTGACCGCGCGTTTCGATCCACTTCCACCCGCCGTTCGACGTCCGCAGCCGGGACACGGCCTGATAGACTTTCGTCTCTCCGTCGAAGTGCTGCCGCAGTGCATCGTCCAACCCAGCTCGGTCGTCTGGATGAACCTGCTCCAGCCAGTAATCCCAAGACGAATCCGGCGCTCCCTCGTGATACCCCAGCATATCCAGCGCGGCTTGGTCAAACTCGACCTTGCCGGACTCGATATTCCAATCCCAGGTTCCTTCGCCTGCCGCCACCAGTGCCATTTGCAGGCGCGCGGTCGTCTCCCGCAACTGGCCCCGCGCTGCGACTTCGCGGCGCGCCAACTGCCAGTGATTCCAGGCTCGGCGTACTGCGCCGATCAGGACGGCCGGCTGCACGGGTTTACGCAGGTAGTCGTATGTACCGGCCCGCATGGCAGCAACCGTGGATGTGAGCTGTGCGTGCCCGGTAACGATGATGCAGCGCGCGTCCGGGCGCACCTCGTGAATTTGCTCGATCAGCCGAACTCCATCGTCGTCGCCCAGACGCATATCGACCAAGGCCACGGGGATATCCCAGACCTCGACCAAACTGAGAGCTTCAGCAGCACTCCCGGCCACGCGCACGTCGTACTGCTCCGCCGTTAACAGATCGACCATGCTCGCCGCGAAGTCACTGTCATCATCAACAACGAGGATGGGACCAGATGGCACGGTCCGCGGCTCACATTCAAACTCGGACATGATCCACTCCTACCAAACAGCCGGAGGCGAACTGCGGTCTTCCTTTCTCGCAGCTTGGACGCATCCATCTCGCTACGGAGCGCCGCGTAATCGCGAAGGGAAGCATTGGGAAGTTCCCGCTCTATGGGAATCGGCGGCTTGAACACTACAACATATCAGGATGTGAAAAGGGAAGGGTTGGTAATTCCGAGTGGGAGGTTGCTCAACACGTTATGCCCGCGGAACCCTGCTATCAAGCAAGTGACGCAGCACACGTCGGAGGACATTCGGGGCGCACGGCTTTTCCAGAAATACCGCGCGTGCATCGCCGTCCAGGTTCAGCGCGAGCGCGTCGGCGGGGTAGCCCGACGAGTAGATCACGCGCAGGTCAGGGTGCTCTTGACGCAAACTTTCCACCAACGTTCGGCCATCCATACCGGGCAACATGACATCCGTGAGCACGGCTGCCAAGTCGTCTCGATGCTCGTGGGCCAGCGCCAGCGCGCCGGGACCATCCCCGACCGCCAGCACGGTGTAACCGCTACAGCCAAGCACGCGGGCCAGGCTGCCGCGAACTTCATCGCGATCATCGCAAACCAGCACCGTCTCGGTTCCAGATAGTTCATCGACCTCCACGGCGGGCGCTGCCGGCGGCGAAACCACGCCGCTGACCGCGGGCAGATAGACCACGAACTCACTGCCTTTGCCAACCTGGCTGTTGACTTCAATGTGTCCACCGGAACGCCTGACGATGTCCCGCACGGAAAACAAACCTAGCCCGGTGCCGCGGCCAACCGGCTTGGTCGTAAAGAACGGCTCGAAGATCTGGCTCAGTACTTCGGTGTCCATACCGCAGCCGGTATCGCGCACGGACAGTACCGCAAAGCGGCCGGCCGACAGCGCGCCTTGCCGCACCGGCTCGCTGTCACCGTCGAGACTCGCAAGTCTCGCGACCAGCCGCAGGCTTCCGCCATTTGGCATCGCGTCGCGGGCGTTAATCCCCAGATTCAGCAACACCTGCTCCAGTTCGACCAAGTCAACGTTCACCGGCGGTACGTCCGGCCGGACGTCCAGTTCCAGGTCGACGCGAGTGGTGACCATGTGTCGCAGTGTATCCGCCAACTCCGGCAGGAGTCGGCCCAGATGTACCGTCTCGCGCCTCTCCGGGCGGTGGCGGGCAAACGCGAGCACCCTGCTCGTCAAAGTGGCCGCTTGCTGAGTGCTGCGCCCGATGGCCCCCAGACAACTCAGCGCCTGCGCACTGACTGACTGTCCCTGAAGCTCCGCGGCGGTCACCTCCAAGTTCCCCAAGATGGCGGTGAATGTGTTGTTGAGATCGTGTGACAGACTGGCCGCCAACTGGCCAACCGCCTCCAGCTTCTGCATCTTGCTTAACTGCTCCTCCAAAACATCCTTTTGCCGTCGCAACTCCAGGTGGTCGAAGCAGCGCCCCAGAGCTGCCAACAGCATCGCTCCGCCGATCGGCTTGCGGAGATAGTCATAGGCCTGTTCTCGGACCGCATGAATCGCGTTGTCGATGTTCGGATAGCCGGTCACGATGACGCACAGGAGGCGGGGGTGCATCTCCCGGAGTTGCCCAATGAGTGTGATGCCGTTGTCGTTCCCAACCCGGATGTCCAGCAGGACCACATGAAGTTCGTGTTGCTTGGCTACCACCAGAGCGCTTTCGCAATCCCGGGCAACGTAGACGGTGTAGCCATGCAGCGCCAGTAATTCCTGGATGCTGGCACAGAAGTCCCCGTCGTCATCAACCAACAAAACCTGTCGGTTGATCAGTGACGCACGAGAGGTCATATCTTCCTCTCCCCCCCCCCGCCTGCATTTACAGTCGCGAAGCCCGCTCTGGTCCCGAACT
>JAFGRR010000131.1 GCA_016935035.1 Phycisphaerae bacterium
ATGCGGCCGCCAGGCTGAACGAGTCCTGGTGTTCCATCAGCCAGACGTGCATCTTCCAGTAGGCCGCGGACCCACCCAGCCGGCCGGCCGCCTCCGCCGCCCTGGCTGCCTCACACGCCAGCGGGTGGCGGGTCTCCACCTTCAGGGCCGTATTGCAGTCGCGGTCGAATGGGAAATGCCGGAATGCGTACTGCACATTGCCATGATCGGCGACGAACTGGCGGACGATGGCGTCGGCCTGCGCCGTATATGGCTCCTGGAAATCTCCCCACAACTCGACCGTCACCGACGCGTCGGCGTCGCCCATGAACCAGGGCTCGGTTTCGGGCGGGATGTTGCGAGCGGGCTGGTCGCGCCAGTCGGCGACGTACTTCTCGAGCGCCAGGACCGGGTGATCGTTTCCCGGGCCGGCCACGGGCGGATTGGCGGCGGCGATGCGCTCGACGCCGCGCTGGATCGCGTTGGGGGCGAAGACGCCTTTGAACTCTACGCCGTTGATGAAGACCATCGGCGTGTAATGAAGGCCGAGGGCGTTACCTTCCTCGATGTCGGACTCGATGCGCGCGAGCGTCTCCTGGCCCTGCATTAGGCTTTCGAACTGGGGCACGTCGTAGCCGAAGCCGGTGAGCGCGGCACGCAACTCCGCGCGGGTGAAGCCGCCGCCATGCTCGAACAGCCACTTATGCATCTCCCAGAAGCCGTCGTTGCCACGCAGGATGCCGGCGGCCTCGGCGGCGCGGGCGGCCCAGCAGGCGTTGGGGTGCATGTTGCGGCTGAAGTGCTTGTTGCAGTCGGTGCTCATGGGGAAGTGCTTGGCCGAAACGGACATGTCATTGCGTGACTCAAAGACGCGCATGATGTCGGCTTCGATGCGCTTGCAGTCTTTGCACTGGTAATCGCTGAGCACAACCATGCGGATGGCGGCCTTTTCGGGGCCGAGACGCCAGCGGCCGGTGAATGGGTTGCTGATGGGCGAAGGTGTCGTGGCGGCGGTGGTTGTGGTCGGTGCGTTGGGTTCGTCGATGATTGCCGGCGCAGCGGTCTCCTGGGTGGTGGCGCTGATGATGGCCTCGACGGATTCGTCCAGCGAGCGCTCGTCGCTTTCCTGGCGCGCCGCCTGATGCCGGTATTCCTCGACCGCGGCGCCGCCGGTGATCAGTACGAAGACGGCGGCGGCGATGACGGCCGGCTTGGCAAGGTCAACCTTCAGGCGGCGCGTACTTTCGACGGATAGCCAGAAGAGCAGGTTGCCGATGTGTGTCGCGAGACACCACTTGCAGACGTGTTGCTCGACGAGCATGACGATCGTGAAGGTGACCGAGCCGAGCATGCCCAGACGCACGATGTTGCGGAGCAACGCCGGCAGTCGGCCGGCGCCAGCGAGCCAGGCGACGGCGGCGGCGGTGAAGTAGGCCAGACCGAGGTGCGCCACGGGCCAGTTGATCAGGGGGATGGTCGCCCAGACGCTCTTGGCGACCTCGTCGCAGCCGCTGCCCGGGCCGCAGCCCGGCAACTCGATGGCACTCAAGTGCTTGAGTCCCATCGCCAACGACGCTGCCATCGCCGTGAGGAGGCCGACGGCGCCGATGGTGCACGCGAGTATGGGCTTGCTCGTTGGGTTGTTGGGGCCGGCGGCGGGCGGGGCTTTGTGAGATTCGGTCATGCGCGACTCGGGTAACGGATCTTGACTGACCAGGCGAGCCTTGTCGGCGGCCGCTTTTGGGGTCGCGTGGGCGACCGGCTTTGGCAGGGTATTTTACAGGCCAGACGCCGGGCGGCCAGACTTGTTGGTCGTGGAAGCTTGCGTGTGCTATCGTTTCGCGTCGATTGGCGGCAATTGCGCTTCAGCGAGGTGGTCGATGGCAAAGCTCTGCCCGCACGTGATTCTGGAAGGCACACGTCTGACTTTGAAGACGGAGATTGCATTCGCACTTAACGAACACCCGCGATTCGTGGGGCCGCGGAAGTACCGCTACCACTCGCCGGTGGTCTCCGGCGAATGGTGCGGCTTCACGCCGACGCCGTGGGGGCGGGGGTTGATCAATTTCGAGCCGGCGGAGGAGGAGTTGGCGCTGGCGACGTATGAGACGTGGGTGCGGCTGTTCGAGCAACTGCGGTATTACTCGTGGATCGTGGACCGGTTTCACATTTCGACGCAGGCGTATCAGCGGGCGGTGCATGGGAAGTCGTATGACTTCGGCTGGCTGGAGGAGCGGCTGGCGGCGATTGGGTATCACCTGATCTTTTGCACGCGGACGCCGGCGTCTTTTGCGGCGGCGCGCGAGGAGCGGCTGAAGGTGTCGGGCAATCCGGGGCAATACGACGACCTGACGCGGTTCGTGGACGAGCAGGAGCGGATGCGCGAGTTGGTGCGGGGCAGCCGGCTGCCGGTGTTTGAGGTGGACGTGTCGGATAGTGACGTCGCGGCGGCGGCGGAGCGGATTGTGGATCATATGGATGAGGCGGGGGGGTTGTATGTGGGGGTGGAAGAAGCGACGAAGGGAAAGACAAAGACGAAGACGCAGGCAAAGACGAAGATGGGGCGGGGGCAGTAGTGGGGCGGCTGTTGGTGGGGCAAGGTGACCGGGCCATGACTGGCCCGGCTCGGATCGGGTTGGCAGACCGCTTTCAATCGCTGATAGGGGGCAAAAAGAGACCCGCCCGGTGGCGGGCGGGTTGGGAGTGCTGTTAGTTGGCGATTAGGCTTTCGGGGGCGGCTACGGATTCCACTTGGGGAGAGGGGCGTCACCCTTTGAGTTCTTTTGATCCGGGTCCTCAGGGTCGTAGGCGGCGAAGTGGGATTGCCGGCATACCGGGCAGCGTGGGAAACCGGGCATCTTGGGCGGACCATCTGCATCGGCCACCAGAGTGGGCACGAACCGCTTCTCACAATCGAAACAATACAACCACGGGTAGACCGCGCGTTCGCCGCAGTTCTTGCAGTCGTACGGAGCGTCTTCGTCCGCATCGTGCGAGAACCGCGCGTCAGCCTTGCACGCGAGGCAGACGCCGTAGCTCTCATACGTCGTGGGGACTTCCTTGGTGCGACCAACGCCGGAAAACGTCAGGTAGGCGGCGATCAACAGCGCGACAACCCCGATGCCGCCAAGAACCACGTTTCTCTGCATGATCTATGGCCCCTATTGCCTGTCGTCAGAGTCGTTCGGTAGTTTCGTCCATGCGTCGTGATCGGTGCGCCACGTGGCGCTCAGTTGCTCCGGCATGCCGAACGGGTGGAAGTTTGCCCCATTGGCGAAGTCACTGCCCGTGTTACGGCCAAGGAACTTGCCGCGGCCAAGCCGAATGGCTTCCAGCCATGCCGGCTCTTTCAGGGCGTAGTCCACGATAGCTCCCCAAAACTTCTGCGCATCCGATGGCTTTCGCTCAAACGGGTCGGCATATGGCTGATCCATGCCGCGAATCGGAGACTCCCCGGGGAGCCAAGTGAAGCTCCTCACGGTGTCGACCGTTGTGTACTTCTCCGAGGCTGTGTCTGTTGGTTGCTTGGGTTGGATCGGTCGTGCCGATCCGTCGCGATACACCGCTTGGGCTGCCTGCCTCGTTCCATGGCGCCAGGCGACCATTGTGGCGTGTGGCCCAGGCCAACTGACGGGGTC
Source organism: Phycisphaerae bacterium (assembly GCA_016935035.1). Taxonomy (GTDB): domain Bacteria; phylum Planctomycetota; class Phycisphaerae; order UBA1845; family Fen-1342; genus JAFGRR01. Next base: position 3,618 of record JAFGRR010000131.1, read on the forward strand.
CTTGGCAGCCCCGGACTTCATCAGCCAGGCCGCATTCAATGAGTTGAACCAACACCACCAACCGTCGATGGCATATATCTGGCGAGAGGCGTCGGCTTGTCGATCCTTTGGGAAGTTGTAGTGCATTATGGCGTTTATGGCGTAGCTCGTTCGCACGCCGGGCTTCGGTGATTCGTGGACGCCCATCTGCGTCACGAAGCTCATGCCCCATTGTTCGCCCCGCTCACGCATTACTGTGTCGGGACGCTTGTCATTGGGACAGAGTCCGGCCTTCGTATTGCCCAGATAGTCCATGTCGTAGAGCACGTCCACCCAGGTCAGCATGAACTCTTGCGCGCCCGCAGTAGCTGGGTCGCCGTCATCCCAAGTGGGGCCGTATTCGTTGTTCTCCGTGCCGCACGATGCAAGGGCCTGTCCGAGTGAGCGCAGGTTGGCGCCGCAGGCAACGGCCTTGGCCTGCTGTCGGGCCGCGCTCAGGCTTGGGAGGAGAATCGAGATCAGCAACGCGATGATCGCGACTACGACGAGTAGCTCGATCAGCGTAAAACCACGCCGTACGCCTCTAGCGCTCATGGAGCACACTCCCTCTGGTCGGCCCGAGCGTCCGGTATGGACGTGACGCGCGACTTGCACGCTCGGGAACCGGCACCATTTGTTACACCATCCTAGTGTGAATTATAGGCCATCCGGGCCCGCCAGCAACCACCGAAGGGGGTTCCCTACAAGTAATGTCGGCAGGTAAAGCGCCGGGAATCCTGCTCCAGGGCCGCCAGGGAGCAAAACACCTTTACTCTCGCCGCTCGAACGCGTTATAATTGCGCCGGGCGAGCAGGCCCATTGACTCTGGAGGAGCAGAGAAGAGCACCCTTGTCTATTAGGCTGCAAGTGGCAGCGTGGTTTGACGCTGGCCCATGGCGATTTGCGCTCAACCCGCGCACCTGAACGGTGCGCGGGTGGTGTGCGCTGCCCTAACAGGACCGGCGGATGACCCGGACGTTCTGAGGATTGGTCGTGTTGCTGATACGAATCGGAGGAGACAACACAATGAAACAAATGACAACTCGCTTCCTACTGGCCGCCATCCTATGTGCGGCGCCGGCGCTCGGCCAAGCGCTGGTGATAGATGGCTCGGCCGACGACGTGATGTACGGCTATTCGCTGGTGACGCAGGATACCCAGACGGGTTTCGGCGACGCCAGCCTGGGTCGACCTGACGTTTGCAGCGGCTCCGAACTCGACGAAGCCTACGCCGTCGTGTACGACGGCTGGCTGTACATGGTGCTGGCGGGCAACCTGGAGACCAACGCCAACAAGCTCGAGATCTTCCTCGACACCATTCCAGGCCAGGGGCAGAACCAACTGCTCGCGACCAACCCCGACGTCGACTTCAACGGCCTGAACCGCATGGGGCCTGGACCCCAGGGTCCCGGGCTCATCTTCCAGACTGGATTCGCGCCCGACTATTACATCACGATCAACGTCCAAGGTGACCCCGTTGACCTGTACATGACCTACGCCGAGCTTTACGTCGACCCGAACAACCCCGGCGCCGGCTACTATCTCGGACGCGGCGCCGCCACGTGCGAGACGAATAACGGCGCGCTGCTCGAAGCCGATCCGAACAACCCATTCATCGCCTACTGCACCGTCGACAACTCGAACGTCTACGGCGTGACCGGTGGCAACGGTGTCGACTACGGCGGCGGCGTCTACACTGGCGTCGAATTTGCCATTCCGCTTTCAGCCATCGGCAACCCGACGGGCGACTTCACCGTGACGGCGTTTATCAACGGCGTCAACCACGACTGGCTGTCGAACCAGTTCCTCGGCGGATTCGACGGCAGCGCCAACCTCGAAGAGCCGCGCGTTGTCGATCTGTCCGAGACCGACCACTATCCGTTCACCGTGTACGGCGCCAGCGCTCCCGTCGGGCAGTGCTGCGTCGGCACGTCGTGCAGCATCGAGACTCAGGCGGACTGCACCGGCATGGGCGGCACCTGGGGCGGCGCCAACAGCAACTGCGACGGCGCGCCGTGTGATCCGGGCACGCCTTCCGGTCGTTGCTGCATCGACGACGGCTACAGTGGCCTTTGTGAAGTGACCACGTTGGCCGAGTGCAACACGCTGGGCGGTACCTGGACCGAGGGCGAGGACTGCACCGGCTGTCCTTGCCTGCTCGAGCCCACGGGCGCCTGCTGCGACGGAATGGGCAACTGCTCGCTCCAGCGCGAGGCCGACTGCGTGCCGGATCCCAATGATCCGAACAACCCGAACACCTACCTCGGCGACTACACCAACTGCAATGACAACCCCTGCGCGCTCGGCGCCTGCTGCATCGAGGGCGTCTGCTACCAGATGCGCGAAGAGGAATGCGCGGCCAGCCAGGGCCGCTACTTTGGTGACGGCACGCCCTGCACCGAGGGCATCTGCGACACCGGTACCTGCTGCATCTTCGACCAGTGCTTCATGCTCGACGAGACCACCTGCCTCGAGGCCGGCGGCACGTTTGACGCCGAGGGCATCGCTTGCGAGCTGAGCACCTGCGGCACGCCGGACGGACTGCTCGTCATCGATGGTGCAAAGGACGCCGAGTACGGCGATCCGATCGTCGTACAGGACACGCAGACGAACTTCGGCGACAACCTGTCCGAGTTGGACGCGGCCTACGCGTACTTCGCGGGCGATCGTCTGCACCTGTTCATCGCCGGCAACCTCGAGACCAACTACAACAAGCTGGAGCTCTTCTTCGACACCCTCCCGGGTGAAGGCCAGAATCGGCTGCTCAACGGCGTCAACCCGACCGTCGATTTCGATGCACTGGGGCGCATGGGTGATGATGGCAGCGGCAACGGCCTGACGTTCGATCCGAATTTCGCGGCCGACTACTGGATGGCCATCGCCGCCGGCGGCAGCCCGGTCGAGATGTACACCAATTATGCCAGACTTGGCGATCCGAATGATCCCAACCAAGCCGTTGGCTACTACATGGGTCGTGGCCGCTTCAGCGACCTGACCAATGGCGGTCTGATCGAGCCCATGCCGGGCAGCATCCAGCCCCTCCCGTTTGTACTGTTGGCGACCGTCGACAACTCGAACACCGAAGGTGTCATCGGCGGCATCGCACGCGTCGACGCCGACCCGAATGATGGCGAGAACCCGGCCGAAGTCATGACCGGTTACGAGTTCAGCATCCCGCTTTCCGCCATCGGTGATCCCGACCCGCAGGTCGGCTTCATGATCTGCGCGTTTGTCAACGGCGGCGGCCATGACTTCGTGTCGAACCAAGTCCTCGGTGGCTTGGGTGGCAGCGATAACCTGGCCGACCCGCGCGGCGTCAACTTCGGCAACTACCCTGGCGAGCAGTACTTCCTCGTCATGGCGTCGCAAGGCCCGGCCTACAAGTGCGGTGACGCTGACGGCGACGGCTCGACCGACGTGTTCGACATCGACGCGTTTGTCTACGCCATCACGCACAATGAGGCC
>JAFGRR010000132.1 GCA_016935035.1 Phycisphaerae bacterium
ACCTTCCCCGCCGGCTGCCAGCCGGTTGAGGTCGAGGCCACCGGCATTCCCGGCCTGCGTGTGGCGGCGGCGAAGTTGTCGTCGCCCGGCGCGTACTCAATCGCAATCGTGAATCACGACAAGTGGCCGCGGCGTCTGTGTCTCTGCGCCCCCGCCGCCACCGCTGCCGTGACGCTTGATGAGTGGAGATACATCGACGCGGACGACGATGACCGCGTCGATTGCTGGCCCGTAACTGTGGACGCCGACGGACGCGACATCTTCCCTCGGCCGGCGGGACAGCGTGCAGGCGTGCGATTGGCCGACGGCTTGACGCTCGACGTCCCCGCCAACGCACTGCTTATCCTGACGGTCGGTGAGTCGCCGGCCGCTACATCGACGGCTGGCGACACCGCTGCGTCGGACGGCTCGAACTGAGAGAGGCTCGTTCCGCTATGTCCACACTGAACAGTCTGGATTACACGATCATCGCCCTGTACATAGTCGGGCTGGTGGCGCTGGGCCTATGGTTCCGGCGGATCGCCTCTCGCAACATGAATTCGTATTTCCTCGCGGAAAAGAGCCTGCCCTGGTGGATGCTCGGCATTTCCGGCATGGGCTATTCGCTCGACCTCGCCGGCACCATGCTCATCATCTCGCTGCTCTACATCTTCGGCCCGCGCGGATTGTTCATCGAGTTCCGCGGCGGCCTGTCGCTGGCGATGATCTGCCAGATGATCTGGACCGGTAAGTGGCATCGCCGCTCGGGTTGCATGACGGTGGCCGAGTGGATGACCTTCCGCTTTGGCGAAGACCGCGGCGCCAATTTCGCACGCGCCGCCACGGCCGTCGTGTTCATCGTCCTCACCGCCGCGATGCTCACCTATCTCGCGGTTGGAACGGGCATGTTCCTCTCGCAATTCGTGCCATTCACTCCCTTCCAGTGCTCGCTGGTCCTCATCGGCGCCGCCGCCGTCAGTACGGTGATGTCCGGCCTTTACGGCGTCGTCTTCGCCGACCTGTTCCAGTGTGCCCTGATCGTCGTCGGCATCGCCATCGTCACGGTTCTGGCGCTCATGAGAATGGACGACACGACCACATTCGTCGCGATCGCCCAGAGCGTCACAGGCACCTCCCAGTGGGCCGACTCGTTCCCCGGTTGGACGGCGACGGTTCCGCCGGACTACGAGCAATACAAGCACCTCTTCCTCTACACGATGGTCTTCCTTGTCATCAACAAGCTCATCATCGGCGGCTTCGGCACCGGCCACGAACCGCAGTTCTTCGCCGCCCGTGACGAGCGTGAGTGCGGCCTGCTCGCCTGCTTGTGGTCCGTGCTGATGCTGGCGCGCTGGCCGTTCATGATCGCCTTCGCGATCCTTGGGATTTACCTGGTGCAGAGCTTCTTCCCCAACATGGACGAGGTCGCCCAGGCCGTCGCAGTCATCAAGGAGCACGTCGTCACCGATCAGGCCGGCTGGCGCGAGGCTCTCAGCCAGATCAAGCTGCACCCGGACCAGTATGCCGATCTTGTGGCGTCCTTGCAGGGCGTATTGGGAGATCAATGGGCGGACCGACTCGAGCTGCTCGGCTATGAGGGCACGGTAAACGCCGAACGGCTCGTGCCGGCCATCATCATCCACGCGATTCCCGCCGGCGTACGCGGCTTGCTGCTGGTCGCCCTGATGGCCGCCTCGCTGTCAACGTTCAACGTGACGGTGAACAAAGCCTCGGCCATGTGGACCAACGACCTGTACCAGCGCTTCATGCGACCGCGCGCCACCACCCGTGAACTGCTGGCCAGCACGTACATCTTCTGCGCGTTGCTCATCGGCCTCTCGTTCACCGTTGCCTACAAAGTGTCAAACATCAACGCTATCTGGGGCTGGATCACGATGGGCCTGGCCTCCGGCATGGGCATGCCAATGCTGCTGCGTTTCTACTGGTGGCGCTTCAACGGTGCCGGGTTCGCGGCCGGCATGTTTGGCGGCATGTTCGCGGCGCTGGCGGTAATAGTCTACAACACCGCCTATCCGGACAACGAACTCAGCGAAGTGACGCAGTTCCTGCTGCTTACGCCGATTTCTGCGATCCTTGCCATCGCCGGCACCTATCTCGGCAGCCCGACGCCGCAGCCCGTGCTCGAACGCTTCTACCGCATGACGCGGCCGTTCGGCTTCTGGGGCGACTACCAGCGCCGCCTGCCGGCCGATGTCCGCGTCGCCTGCCGCCGCGAGCACCGCAATGACCTCATCGCGTTGCCGATCGCGTTCGTGTGGATGATCACGATGTATCTGGCCCCCATGCAGTTCATGATTGGTCGGTACGGCGCCGGGTGGATTTCCACGGGTCTGTTCGTGCTGAGCTGTGCGGGCCTCTATGTGTTCTGGTACCGCAACCTCCCGTCCCCATCGCCCCGTACGGAAACCGTGCCTAATGCGGCCGGCCCCACCGTCGAGGACGTTCAGAAAGTCGTGTCATGAAGCTCACACGTTATGAAGGCAATCCGGTTCTGAAGCCAAACCCCGAGCACTCCTGGGAGTGCATGGTGACCACCAACCCCGGTGCCTGGTATGACGAGGAGCGTCACGAAGTGCTGCTGCTGTACCGGGCGGCCGGCTTCGACGAGCAGCACATCATCCGGCTGGGCCTCGCTCGCAGTCGCGATGGGCGCAACTTCGAGCGTCAGCCCGAACCGGTCTTCGGACCCAGCAGTGACGGGTTCGACGCCGGCTGCGTGGAAGACCCGCGCGTCGTCAAGATGAACGACTACTTCTACATCACCTACGCCAGCCGGCCGTTTCCGCCGGGACAATACTGGCTAAACAACCATGTGCCGTACCGGGCACCGAAGTGTCCGCCGGAGTTCCCGCAACGTCTGCGCACCAACGCGACCGCCACCGGGCTCGCGCTCACGCGCGACTTCAAGACGTTCATCCGGGCTGGGCGAATGACCGACGCCATGGTCGACGACCGCAACGTGGTCCTGTTCCCCGAGCGGATCGGCGGCGAGTTCTGGATGTTTCACCGGCCGATGGAGTGGCTGGGCCGCGGCTTCGGTACCGACTATCCGTCCATCTGGATCGCCCACGGCCCCGACCTGCTCAGCATGCGTGATTCGCGCCTCCTGTGCACCGCCCGCGAGCCCTGGGAACGCAAGATGGGCGCCAACACCCCGCCCATCCGCACCGAGTACGGCTGGCTGACGCTCTACCACGCCGTCGGACCGGACAGCCGCTACCGCCTCGGCGCACTGCTCCTCAAGCTGGACGAGCCCTCCCGCGTGCTGCACCGCACGCCTGAATGGCTCTTGCAGCCGGAGATGGAATACGAGGTCGATGGAATGTACGCCGGCTGCGTGTTCCCGTGCGGCAAGGTCGTAATCGACGGCGTTCTGCACGTCTACTACGGCGGCGCCGACCGCTTCGTCGCCCTGGCAACCTGCCCGCTCGATGAGCTCTTGAAGTACCTCCGGACCTGTCCGGCGTAACCAGCGGCGCGGCCGAGGATATAGTCGTCTCATCCGTCCCCCCAACTCGACGGGCGCCGCCGCGGCGTTTGCGGCGTCAATTCCGCGAGTCTCGCTGGCGTTCGGACGGGTTCGGTTCCCCCACAATCGACATCGGTAGGCCCTCGCGGGCTGTCCCTGTCACACTACCGTGCGTACGGGTCCGTACACGGCGGTTCGGGCGGTTATGTGTCGGCGGCAACGCGGAGCGTGGGAAGTCCCAGTTTGGCGAGGCCCTGATCCGGTAACGCGAAGGGCAGCGCCGGGCTTTTGGCCAGACGCCACGGTCCGTTGGCTGAGCCGGTGGTTTGCGCCGCCAAGTCGCGTTCCACGCCCCGCGCCCGCCATTCCCGGCTCGGCCTATCCGTTTCCGCGCCTTTCGGCTTCGCGCTGCCTCACGAGCCTCACCGACGACACGGTCTACTGTGGCCTCGGCTGACTTCTGCCTGTCCCTCACCGCGCCTCGCGGCGCCGGTTAGCCTCAGTGGCAGACGGGCAGACCTCCCAGGGTAAGGCGTTTGGCTTTCGCTCCATACACCCGCCGCATCTACGCCGGTTCGGGTCCGGATGAC
>JAFGRR010000133.1 GCA_016935035.1 Phycisphaerae bacterium
ACTCCGCCAGTGCCTGGGCGTTGTCGATAATCTGTTGTTGGTACACCTTGAATTCGGGTCGCAGCGCTTCACCGAACGCGACCGCCTTGGCAGTGATGATGTGCATGAGCGGGCCGCCCTGTGTGCCGGGGAAGACCCAGCGGTTGATCAGCTTGGCATCGTCGCCGCCGCGGCACAGGATCAGGCCGCCGCGCGGTCCGCGCAACGTCTTGTGCGTCGTTGTAGTCGTAAAGTCGGCATGCGGAATCGGACTGGGGTGCAGCCCGACGGCCACGAGCCCGGCGATGTGCGCGATGTCCGCCATCAAACGCGCCCCCACTTCCTTGGCGATGTCGGCGAAGGCGGCGAAATCAAGCTCGCGCGGATAGGCCGAGAAGCCGGCGATGATCATCTTCGGCTTGTGCTCACGAGCCAGCCGCCGCACCTCGTCCATGTCGATCCGCTCGGTGCCGCGCGCCACGCCGTAGGGCACGATGTTGAACAACGCCCCGCTGAAGTTCACCTTCAACCCGTGCGACAGGTGACCGCCGTGGGCCAGGTCCAGCGAAAGAACCGTATCGCCCGGCTGCACGCAGGCCAGGAAGACGGCCACGTTAGCGGAGGCGCCGGAGTGCGGCTGGACGTTGGCATGCTCGGCGTTGAAGAGCTTCTTGGCACGCTCGCGGGCCAGATCCTCGACCGTGTCCATGTTCACACAGCCGCCATAGTAACGCCGACCGGGATAGCCCTCGGCGTACTTGTTCGTGAAGACCGACCCGGCGGCCTCGCGCACGGCCATCGAGACATGATTCTCGGAGGCGATGAGTTCCAGCGTGTTCTGCTGCCGATCCTCTTCACGGCGTACGGCCTCGGCGACTTCCGGGTCGAGTTCTCGAAGTGGCTGTTTCAAGTATGCGAGCATGCCGACCTTTCCTCTGACGTGTTCATGTATGCCGCCGCCCGAACGGGCGGCGCGATGCGCTGCCTACTCTGGCCGACCTTCGGCCGCGGGCGCGGGTTGTTCTAGTGTCTCCTCGGCACCGGGCGCTGCGACGGGCGGCGCCAGCTTGCCACGCAACTCCGCCAGCAACTGCTGCTCCAGGGCCGTGTCGCGGCGAACACGCGTCCAGACGGCCTTCTGCGACTCGGTGGCGGCGGTGTCGTCGTCCGTGGGCGCATATGCCGGCGAGTCGCCCAGACGACCGGTGCCCGGCTGAATCGCGGCTCGGCGTCCGGTGTCCTGGCGTTCGATTTCGATCCGCAACCGCGCCACGCTATTGCCGCCCACTGGAACAACACTGAAGGCGGCCGTGCGGCGCATACGCGACTTGCCACCGTACAGATCGCGAGCCGTGCCGCTCTCGCGCTTCGTGCTGAACTCGGCGGGTTCGCAGGTGATGGTGCGCGCGGCGCGGTTGATGGTGGCGCGCGGAAACTCGCGCATCAGAAGAACATGGGCGGCTTCGAGCACCTCGTCCGGCGCGGCCGCCTCGATGCGGGCCTCGCGATACGCCGGCCCTTCGATTCCCGCCGAGCAACCCCACAAAACCACCACGCCGACACAACCCAAAAGCGTCAGGCGACTCACGCTCATCTCGCAGTCCTCCCGTCTGCCAATGAACCTCCGGGCAGCGGTGTATGTTATGCGTTCGTGGCTGGCAGCCGAAGCCCCAGCATCATCCCCCTGGGGTATCCTGCCCAGCGCTGCTCTCGTCGTCAACCGGCGGCGGTACCACAACCTCGTCAAAGACCGATTGACGCTGTCGTTCCGGTTCGACCTGCTGACGCATGCGACGCGGCTTGGGTTGCGGCGCATTCTGGTCAGGGCCTGCTTCGAGCAGTCCTGGATAGCGGGCGATGATCGAAGTCGGAGAGGCGTTTTCAGCGGCCTTCTTGAGGTTTTCTAGCCCGCGTCCATGGTCGCCGCTGTGATACTCCAGGTAGCCAAGCAGGAAACGCAGTCGCGCGTCCTCGTTCGCTTCCAGCCGCTTCATCAGGTCAGCCCGCCGCACGTCGACGATCTCCGCACCGCCCATGAGGTCGGACAGGTTAATGTGAAAACGAGCGGCGTCGGGGAAAAGGCTGAGGGCCTGCTCGATCAGGACGGCAGCGGTGCTGTATTCGCCCGCCGCCAGCAGCGCATGCCCGTGTCCGAGCCGCGGCAGCGGATTGCCCGGGTCCAAACGCTCGGCGATCTCATAGCGCCCCGCGGCCTCGAAATAATGGCCGATGTCCATCAAGGCCTCGGCCTTTAGCATCTCGTCGTTCAACGCCGATTGACCCTTGCCGACAAAGCTGCCCAACGGCTGGTCGAGCATCTGGGCGGCGTAGTCTCCGGCTTCGCGGTCCTCGATCGTGGCCAACTGGTCCTGAAGCTCCGGGCGGGCGCGCAGTACGTTCTGGGCGTCCTTGAACCAACTCGCCCCCGGATCACGCTCCAACGCCAATGCCATGCGCATGTCGCCGAACACGTCGTACCCGGGCAACACGCTGGGGTCGATGGCCCGTGCCAAGGCGGGCGTCGTCGGCTCCGTGTCGTCATCGGTTGGCTCGGAGGTCCGCGGCTCGCGCCGCGACAGGACGCTGCGCATGCCACCCATCTGCTCTTCGCTCCCCGACTCGCGTCCCATGCCCTGACGCCGATCCAGGTAGGTTGCCAGCGGCTGGTTGCCGATCAGCAGGTCCACCGGCGTGCCGAGTGTCGCCGGCGACAACGGCGCGCGTTCCTGCATCTCATCGTCCGTCGCCATGCCCGGCCGACCAGTCACGGTCGACGGCAACCCGGTGAGGCCCGAGCGCGGCATCGCCAGTCCGTCCATGGTGTTCGTCGTCGAACTCAGCGCTGACGCGATACCGAACACCGAACTGGTCACTGGGCTGCTGAGCGTGCCCAGTTGAGCCGGGGACATGACGTCGGTGCGCGTGTCGATCCGCGCGTCAATCGGGCTGATATCGCCGATCGTCGCCGATCTTATGGTCGTGGTACCGAGCAACGAGTCGCCGTACGGTAACGTCTGGCCCCGCAACAGCCCGGCCGTCGGAACGGTGCTCGACGGATCGCGGTAAACCGAGCCGAGCGTGC
>JAFGRR010000134.1 GCA_016935035.1 Phycisphaerae bacterium
CGCGGCCTTCTCGACCAGCGAGACGACGTCGCCCATGCCGAGAATGCGGCCGGCGATGCGTTCGGGGTGAAACTCCTCGATCGCGTCCAGCTTCTCACCGACGCCGATGAACTTGATCGGCTTGCCCGTGACAGCCTTCGTCGAAAGGGCCGCGCCGCCGCGCGTGTCGGAATCGAATTTCGTCAGGATGACGCCGTCGAGTTCGAGCCGCTCGTCAAACGCCTTGGCGGTGTTGACGGCGTCCTGGCCGGTCATAGCGTCGAGGACGAGGTAGATCTGGTGCGGCTGCGTAGCCTTGGCGATCTTCGAAACCTCGTCCATCAGCTCGTCGTCGATGGCGAGCCGGCCGGCGGTGTCCAGGATCACCACGTCGCGGTCGAGCTTGCGACACTCGCGGACGGCGTTGCGGCAGACGACGACCGGGTTCTGATGGTCGCGCTCGGTGTGGACGGGCACGTCGAGCTGCTTGCCGAGGACCTCGAGCTGGTCGATAGCGGCGGGGCGTTTGAGGTCGGCCGCCACCAGCATCGGCTTCTTGCCGCGCATCATGCTGTAGCGGGCCAGCTTGGCGCAAGTCGTGGTCTTGCCCGAGCCCTGCAGGCCGGCCATCAGCACGATCGTCGGCGGCTGTGAGACGAAGGGAATATGCGACTCGACCGGGCCCATCAGGCGGACAAGCTCGTCATGGACGACCTTGACCATCACCTGCTCGGGCCTGAGGGTCTCGATGACCTTTTCGCCAATGGCTTTCTGGACACAGTCGTCGCAGAACTTGCGGGCGACCTCGACGTTGACGTCGGCTTCGAGCAGGGCCGTGCGCACTTCGCGCATGGCCTCACGCACGTTGGCCTCGCTGATGCGGCCACGCCCGCGAATACCACGAAAGACGCTGCTGAAGCGTTCGGTCAGGGAATCAAACATAGGCCCGCTAGTGTAGCAGCCGGGGCGGGGGGAGGCCAGTCGCGGCCGCGTTAACGCGCGGGGCAGATTAGGGGGTCCAGGCTTCAGAATCCGAAAGTCAGCGGATTGGGGGGGGCGGAGTTCGCTCGCCGGCTGGGCGTTGAATACGCCCCTCGTTTCCGCTCGGGCTCTGTTGGCGCGTCTTTGTTTTCCCCGTCGTCCCTACGTTCCTCAGTCCCTTTGTCCCCTCTTTCTTCAGCATTCCCTTGCATTCCGGCGCCAGGGGCCGATATTTACACACTGACGTTGTCCGTCACGCAGCGCGGCGATGATGCGCTGAATGTCTCACACCCTCGAAGCGGAGCAGGATCATGAAGATCGGAGTGGTCACCTTCACAGATGGTCGCGCGCGGGTCGCCAAGTTGACGGAGAGAGATTGCCTCGGGTTTCAGGACCGGCTCGTCAGCTATTTCAAGCGCAAGAAGCACACGGTTGTGACGCCGCGCAAGGTGGTCTGGAACTGGGATACGGCCCAGCAGGCGGCGCGCAAGATGGCGGTCAGCTATCCCGACGTGGTGGTGCTGAACTTCTGTGTGTGGTCATTCCCCGATCTGACGGCCCAGGTCGTGAACCTGCTTCCGCCGGACATCCCGCTGCTGCTCGTCGGCAACATCATGCCGGCGCATCCCGGTTGGGTGGCATTCTTCGCGTCGGCCGGCACGCTGGATGAGATCGGCCGCCCTTTCGGCCGCGTGCTTGGCGATATCCGGAAGGCCGACGTGCAGAAAGAGGTCGAGCGGTTCCTTCAGCTTCACGACCCGGACGAGCGCGCCCGTGGCGAACGCGCCGCCGCCATGCTGCACGGCCAGCGTTACGGTGAGTTCGACGGCCCGTCGATGGGCATGTACACGGGGCACATCGACCCGTCGCAGTGGATGGAGCAGTTCGGCATTCACGTGTATCACCGCGGGCAACTGCACCTGTGGATGCTGGCACAGAAGATCGCCGACGAGCGCGTCGAGGCGGGTCTGAAGTGGCTGGAGAAGAACTGCGGGCAGATTCTGTGGGACAAGAAGAAGCTTACGCCGGGGCTGAATGGCACGCTGGCGCGGCAGGTGCGGATGTACCTGGCGATGAAGGACTTCTGCAAGCTTGAAGGGATCGACTTCTGCGGGTTGACCGGGCAGCTTGACATGACCGAATGGCCGGAGCTGTGTATCGGCGACTTGCAGGAAGCGCTGCTGAACGACATCGGCGACTGGGAAGAGCCGCAGAAGAAGCCGCTGATCTGCGCCACCGAGTGCGACAGCAACGGCGCGCTGACGATGCAGCTCATGCACCATCTGACCGGCACGCCGGTACTGTTCGCCGACATGCGGCACTACAACGAGAAAGAGAAGATCTACGATCTGGTCAACAGCGGTCAGCACGCGCCCTGGTTCGCCAAACGCTCGAACAATGCGCGGACGAATTGGAAGCAGTGCCGCATCTTCCCCGCGTCGGACTTCTACTTCAAAGGCGGCGGCGGCAGCGTGCAGTTCTACGCCGCGCCGGCCAAGACGGTCACCTTCGGCCGCATCGTGCGGCTGCGTGGCAGCTACCGCATGCACATGTTCACCGGTAGCTTCGAGAAGCTGGCGGCGGCGAAGCAGGAGCGTCTGGCGAAAGAGACCACCTACGAGTGGCCGCACGCCTACGCCCGCTTCGACATCTCACTGGCCACGCTGCGCGACAACTACAGCTCGAACCACATTCATGCGGTCATCGGTGACCACGTGGGGGCACTGGCCGCCGCGTGCGACGTGCTCGGGATCGAGCCGATCGTGCTGACATAGCGGGAATGCCATGCAGCGGCCGATGTCTCGTCGGCCGTCTTCTCGCGGCAGCGCGTTGTCGTTGCAACAAAACGCACGCGGTGCCACTGCTCTTGAGCAGTGTGGTGCTGCGTCGGATAGTGGCTGAGTGTGCTTGACACTCCGGGGCGCGAAGATCGTATGCGCTCGCATGAACATACACGCGAGAATGGGAAGCACTGCTCAAGAGCAGTGGCACCCAGCGAGGGCTATCCACTGTTGGCGACGTGCTTGATTGCTTGTACGTGACGAACGGCGAAGACGGCCGACGGGACGGCGGCCGCTACAGAAGACGGCCAGCGGGACGTTGGCCGCTACTGCTGTGACACGATCACTACAGTCTTGCCTGCGCGAACCAGCCGTTGCCCAGGCGGCGGGCGCGGATTGTGGTGTCCAGGCGGATGGCGTCGGCGATTCGGCGGACGCCGGTGGCGTGCAGGGGCGAGACCGCATCGCGGCCGCCGATCAGGACGGGGGCCACGTATACGTGGACCTCGTCGGCCAAGCCTTGGTCAAAGAAGTGCCCCAGCGTTTCGCCGCCGCCTTCCACCAGGATGTTGGTGAACTGGCGCTTGCCCAGGCGATCGAGAACCGTCGGCAGTGACAGGCCCTTGGCGCCGCCGCGTACGCGCTCGATGGCGCAGCCGGCGCCGGTCAGGCGTTTCTCGCGTGACGCCGGCGCGTCGGCGCCACAGAAGATCAGGGTGGGGATGTCACTGGCGGTCGTCACCAGCTTGGCGCGCATGGGGGTCTGCAATTCCGGATCGAGGATGATGCGGGTCGCGACGCGCGTGGCGCGGCCGACGCGGCCGGTCAGCATCGGATCATCGCGGCGGACCGTCTCCAGCCCGACAACGATCGCGTCGACCCGGCCGCGCACGCGGTGAGCGTGCTCGCGCGACTGCTCGTCGGTGATCCACTTGGCGTCGCCGGTGCGTGTGGCGATCTTACCGTCTAGACTCTGGGCCCACTTGAGAATCACCCACGGACGCCCCTGCTTGATCAGCTTTGCAAAGGGCGCATTCAGAGCAGCGGCCTCGGAGGCACAAACGCCC
>JAFGRR010000135.1 GCA_016935035.1 Phycisphaerae bacterium
GGCGATTCCGCCTCCATGCTGAGATACGAGTACGTGCCGGACGAAACCAAGCCGGTTGACTGTTTGAGGATCAACTTCGCCGGTGCTTTCAGTTCGGTTCGCAGCGGTTTTTCCTCGTAGTCCTTTGGGATGACGTTCTGTAGCAGAGTCAGCCCGTGGTCTTTCGACCTGACCGCTAGTGTGTACTTGTCCGTCATCGAGACGAACTGCTGCAACCTGAACCTGCCGTCCGCATCGGTTCTTGTATCGACGACGGTTTTGCCGTTGCGTCTTGGCAGAAACAGCAAAACACGTCTTTCCGATCCATAAGCACTGATCTCGCCGTCCGCATCGGTGTACAGCCAGCCTTCGCCCACGTGCGCGAGGTATACCTCTGCCCCGGCGATGGGCTTTCCATCGGTGGGTGAGACGACCACGCCGGTGAGAGTGTTTACCGGTTTCGCGTCGTCCTGGTGCTCGGCGGCGACGGCTTGTTGTCCGCCGGCGAGAACACATATGGTCAAGAAAGCGATCCCCGGGCCTGCCCGTCTTGTGCGTGTGCGGCGCATATGCACCTCCCTGTTTTGAGCCAGCGTTCTGCCGGAATACGCATGCAGACGATGAACACCAACCCTATCACCACACCATATGTACACGCGTCAGTCCGTTTTGACGCTTATAAAAAGGCACAAAACATCGAAAGCGCGCGTGATGAGTATCCGGAGACAGGTCGTACACGTAGCCTCCATGGCAGAAGTGGCGTGCCAGTCGGAGTGTGCCACGCGAAGGCTAATTCATCCTACGCCGGCTTTGAGGTGTGGTTCGGAAATGCAGTGACGCACAACGATCGGCGTTGCGAAAGGCGGTGTTGCCTACACTCGAACGGGTGTGATGCGTCTATCTGCCGGCGGCCTGACGCATCAGGGCCGCGATGCGTTCCTCGGTCTTCGGATGCGTACTGAACAGCGACGCCATGTCGCCGGCCGACAACGGCTCCATGATGAACATCTGGTTGAAGGCCGGGTTCGTCTTCATCGGGACGCGCTCGTTGATCGCCTGCAAGCGGCGCAACGCGCCAGCCAGCTTGCGCGGATCGCCGCACAATTCACCGCCATAGCTGTCGGCGGCGAACTCACGCTGGCGCGAGATGGCCGCCTGGATAAGACCGGCGGCAATCGGCGCCAGCAGTACGACGGCAATCGCGCCGATGGCGCCCAGGGGGCTGCCGCCTTCACGATCACGACCGCCGCCGAAGAACAGCAGCATATAGCCCGCATAGCTGATCACGCCCGCCATCACCGCCGCAATCGTCGAGATCAGCACGTCGCGGTGCTTCACGTGCGCCAACTCATGCGCCAGCACGCCCTCGATCTCTTCCTGCGGGAAATGTCGCAGCATGCCCTGGGTGACGGCGACGGCGGCGTTCGACGGATTGCGGCCCGTCGCGAAGGCGTTTGGTGCCTCGTGCGGGCACACATAGACGCGCGGCATCGGCAGACCGCCGCGCTGCGCCAGCCGTTCGACCAGGTCGATCAGCCACGGCAGGTCGGCGCGCGTGACCTCCTGGCCGCGCATGGCCGCGATCGCGATCTTGTCGGAGTAGAAGTAGGCCACGATGTTCCCGATACCGCCGAACATCAGCCCGAAAAACATGCCCCTGGGGCCGCCGGCGAAGTACCCGATCAGCATGCACAACCCCATCAGGCCGCTGAGCAGGAAGACCGTCTTGACGTTGTTCATGAAACGCATGTCAGCCTCACTGGTGCTGTAATAGCCAAGCACGATGGCGTCGCGGTGCCCGCATACGTATGGTACCGGCGACGACGCAGTGGGTTCACCGCAAACTTCGTGCCGGTCAGACGCTGCTGGCGCCGCTGACGTGTAATGTCCTGCTAGTCAAAATGTTACAGCACTTGTGCACAATCGTCACGCCCGCGGGGCTGCTGCCCGGACTGCCACATCGGCAGGCGGCACCAGTTCGCGCTTCCCGCGTTGCAGGTCTTCGTCTCCCGCCGTTAGAATCCGGCGGTTGGCGTGACGCGTCGTAACTGGCGGCGCGCAGGAGTATCGCGAGATGCGTGTTGCTGTGCCATTGTGCTTAGTCGGAATCGTCCTGCTGGCCGTGCTGGCCGGCTGCGACCAGCCGCCCGAACTCGAAAAGCACGTCGGGTTCGTCGGCACCGTCTCACGGGTGGATGACGAGACCAACGAACTCCTGGTACGCGTCAGCGAGCGGCGGCACGGCGGCCACTGGGCACCAAGCACCAAGGTCTTCCTCGTCACCGCCCAGAGCGAGATCTACATCAACGATATGGTAAGGCCGATGGCCGACATCGCCCCCGGCGACAACGCCGAGGTCCTGGCATACGTCGACCCCGAACACCGCACGCGCTATATTGTCAGCCTGGCGCATATCGCCAACGAACAGCCGAAGCCAACGCCGCCGGATCTTTCTATTCCCCCGGTGGCCGCACCACCCGAAGCACAAGAGGAGTGATCATGACAATTGACCTGACGATTGAGCACATCCACGCCCGCGAGATTCTCGATTCACGCGGTAACCCGACGCTCGAAGCCGATGTCTACCTGAACGATGGGACACGCGCCCGGGCGGCAGTCCCGAGCGGCGCATCCACCGGTGAGAACGAGGCGGTGGAACTGCGCGACGGCGAAAAGAAGCGTTACCTCGGCAAGGGGGTGCTGAAGGCGGTCGAGAACGTCAACGAGAAAATCGCGCCGGCGCTGGTTGGTCTTGACCCGTGCGCGCAGGAGCAGCTCGACCTGTGCATGATCGAACTCGACGGCACGAAGAACAAAGGCAAGCTCGGTGCCAACGCGATCCTGGCGGTCTCCGCTGCCTGTGCCCGCGCCGCCGCCCAGGCCTGCGGTTTGCCGCTGTACCGATATCTCGGCGGTGCCTCGGCCCGCACGCTGCCCGTGCCGATGATGAACATTCTCAACGGCGGCAGCCACGCCGACAGCAATGTGGACTTTCAGGAGTTCATGGTTCAGCCGTGGGGGGCGCCGACCTTCCGCGAAGCCCTGCGCATGGGTGCCGAGATCTTCCACAGCCTCAAGAAGGTGCTGAAGGACAAGGGCTATAACACCGGCGTGGGCGATGAGGGTGGTTTTGCTCCGAACCTCAAGAGCAACGAAGAGGCCCTCGAGGTTATCGCTATCGCCGTCGAGAAGGCCGGCTACAAGCTCGGCAAGGACGTCTGGATCGCGCTTGACCCGGCCACCAGCGAGATGTGGGACAAGGACAAGAAGCAGTACCGGTTCTTCAAGTCCAATCCCGATCGCTACGCCACCAGTGACGAGATGATTGATACCTGGGCGAGCTGGTGTGCCAAGTACCCGATCCGCAGCATCGAGGACGGCCTCGCCGAACACGACTGGGAAGGCTGGGCCAAGCTCAACGCCAAGCTTGGTGACAAAATCCAGCTCGTCGGCGACGACCTGTTTGTCACCAACACTGAGTACCTGGCACGTGGCATCGAGGAAAAGAGCGCTAACGCGATTCTCGTCAAGATCAATCAGATCGGCACGATGACCGAGACTTTCGCGGCCGTCGATCTCGCGATGCGCAATGGATTTGCCGCCGTCATCAGCCACCGCAGCGGCGAAACCGAGGACACCACGATCGCCGACCTGGCCGTGGCGACCAACGCCGGCCAGATCAAGACCGGCAGTGCCTCGCGCAGCGACCGCGTCGCGAAGTACAACCGCCTGCTCCAGATCGAGGAAGAGCTCGGCAACGCTGCCCAGTTCGGCAGCATGTTCTGGAACCGCTAGTCCAGTTCCGACGGGTGTCGGGTGCCATGGTCAGGCCCACCAAGGGTGGGCCTGACCATGCAGGTATTCGATCGGCACGGGCAGGTCTACGACCTGCCCATGGCACCCATCAACTGTCCCGCGGCCCGTAGGCAAGGATGCTGATGGCCAGTTCGAACCACATCTCGGCGGTTCTCTTCTGGCTCATGGTGCTCGCTGGCACCGTCGCGCTCGTGCCTTGCGTGATCCTGCCCCCGCTCTTTGAATATCACGCTCAACAGGCCGTCCTGGCCGCCACCGAGCAACGCAACGTGGAGCTGCGCGACCGGTTTGCTTCCGTCGAGAACCAGGTCGAGTCACTCGAAAACGATCCGGCGTACATCGAACGCCTCGCCAGGCAGGAGTTCGGAATCGTCCCTGCCGGCGTTCGCACCATCCCTGTGTCGGCCGCCGAAGACCAGCCGGAAACCGCCGCGTCTGACGCTGACGCCAACAAGCCAAGCGCATCAACCGAGATGCTGCCGGACGTGACCGTCCGCGTTCAACAACTCCTGCACCGCTACCCGCTCGCGCGAGTCTTCGTGTGGTCAGAGACCCGCCCTGTCCTGATGCTGCTCGGCGGCATCATGCTCGTGTCGGCGGTCGTGCTGCTCGGCAACTCCCGCCAAGTGCCAAAGCCCGCCGAAGACGAGCGAGTGTCGAGTTAGTTGGGGCCCCGCACTTCCACTGGCTTCGATGTTGCCCACCACGCCGGTCCACCGCGCAGATACACCTGTAACTCGTATGTTCCAGTGGCCAGGCCCTCTGTCGGGATCTCGGCTTCGAGCGTGACGCTCTTGCCGGGCGGGAGCCGCAGCGTGTAGGCCATTACCGTGCCGGTCCGTGCCTCCGCGAGCCGATAGGGCAGGTTCATGCCGTCGAGACGCACGAGTGGCTGCACAACCGTTGGCTCGTCACCGCCATTGGTCAATTGGATGGTCGCCATTTCTGACGCCAGCATTTGCACGTCAACACTCACCGCCGGCATGCGCGGCGCGCTACCGATACCGATGACTGCGCGCAGCGAACCGAATTCCGGCAGGTCGAATACGACGCGACAGACGCTTTGTTCACCGACGTGCGTGAGGTTGGCGAGCCTGGCACCCAGCACCCACGGCCGCGTCTGCTTTGGGTTTCGCAGCACGATCGTCGCGGCAAGCCCTGTCGCGCGTCGCGGCAAGCGGTTTACCGCCGTGAACGCCACACGCTCCGCCGTGCCATCGTTGATCCCATCCCAGATCAACTCCAGCGATCCGAGGGGCAAAGACGCCGGTGGCTGTCGGTCTTCGTGTGTCGGTTGCAGGACGTCGGCACGTCCGCGATCGAGGTCAATGACGCGGTAGTGGCTCGTGCCGGTCACGCCCTCGCGCGTCGCGCTGCTGGACTGGTGCGTTCCGACGAACATCAGCGGTGCGGCCGCGTCGATCAGTTCGCGGTTCTCCACGCCGTCCCAATCAGTGTGTCCGCCCGCCAGCCACAGTCCCAGCCGCGCGCCACGCACGCGTTCCGCGAGTTGCCCCTGGTCGCGCCAGCGGCGCAGCAGGTTGGGAAGCCGGCTGTTCGCGACCGCGAAAACCAGGCGGTCATCGTTGGGCACGTTCATTGCTCGCTCGATCCAACTGATCTGGGCGGCGTCCTCGTCGAGCGGGGCTCCGGGATGATCCAACAACACCACGCCGCGAAAACACCCGAGGTCAACCACGCCAATCGGACTTGGCGCGACATGCTGGCTGTAGAGCGTCATGTCGTCGTGGTCGCCGCACGCCATCAGCGCAGGCGCGTCAAAACGGGAGAAGTAGTCGACGAGCGCGTCCCAGCCGGCCTCGCGCGACGGATGGGTCGCGTCCAGGTAATCTCCGGTCGCGACGATCAGCGTGGGCGCCAACAGGTTGACCTCGCCGATCAGACGCTCGTCCAGACGCGGTGCCGTAAGGTCGCCGATGTCCATGTCCGACAAGTGCACCAGCCGGATACGCTGATCGACGCGCGCGACCGCGACGCAATGACGTGCTACGAGCGGTTCACCGGGCCCGCGAATTGCAAGGTCATAGGTCTGCTCGGGCAGATTGATCGGCACGGTGACGTCGATGGGGCCGCCGTCACGCAACGCCATTGTCACATCACCCCGTGGCACCAGTGCATGTTCGTGACGCGGTGCCTGGCGCGCGACGAGGACTATCGCCGGCGGCTCGGTGAGCCCGGGCATTTGGGCCACGAGTTGAAAGCCGCCGCCCGGAGCCACGAAGACCGGGCGCCCGAGAGTCGGTGCGAGCAGGGCCGCGGCCCGCTCGCCCGGTCCCGCCTGGTCGGTGGCCCACACCACCGCGCAGCATGCCACGACCAGTGCGAGTTTCGCACATGGCAGCATCAGGCGATGCGTTGTCTGGTGACCGTCCATGGTCTGACCTTGCCGTTCGCCGCACACCCCCGTATCTTGAGATCGTGAATACTACAGAAAACGGTCCAGCGAATCTCGGATTACGCGAGTGGCTTCGTAGCGAGCAGCGGCTTGGGATTCGGCACGTGGTCGCTCCGCCGCCGCCGGCGGAGGACGACGCGCATCCGACGCGAGTCGTTACGGACTTGACCGAACAGCCGACAGGATCGCCCGACACCGGTCGTGCGCGCGCACGGCATCAGCCCACGTCCCACGCGATGTCCCTGCTGATGGAACCACCCGATCTGCCGCCTTATTGCGAAGAGGACCTGTCGCCCGCCGAGGCTGCTCGTCAACTTGCCCAACTGAACGCGGAGTGCGTCAAGGACTGCAAGCGCTGCGAGCTTTGCCAGAACCGCATTCAGCCTGTTTTCGGCGAGGGGAATCCGCGACCCAAATTGGTGTTCGTGGGTGAGGGCCCGGGTGCGGACGAGGATCAGCAGGGCGTGCCGTTTGTGGGACGCTCCGGTCAGTTGCTCACGAAAATGATTGCGGCGATGACGCTGACCCGCGAGCAGGTCTACATCTGCAACATCGTGAAGTGTCGCCCGCCCGGGAATCGCACGCCGACTGATCGCGAGATGGAGACGTGCTCGCCGTACTTGTTTCGGCAACTGGCGATTCTGCGTCCGAAGGTAATAGTCGCGTTGGGTCGGCCGGCGAGCCAGACGTTGCTGGTGACGAAGACGCCGATCGGGCGTCTGCGGGGTCAGTTCCACGACTTTCCGCCGCCGGAGTTGGCGCGTCCAGGGTTGATACCCGCCAAGCTGATGCCGACATTTCATCCGGCTTATTTGTTGCGCAGCCCTGGCGAGAAGGGACCGGCGTGGGAGGATCTGAAGCTGGTGATGCGTTTCATGGGGATTCCGATACCAGCCCGCCGTTGAAGTTAGGGATAAGTTCACTATTTTAGGGCAAACACCTGAGGCGAAAGCGGCTATGCTCAGCGTGTTGGGATGCGTGTTTGATTTGGGCTAGACAGGCCTCTAGGGCCCGACCATGCCCCAGCGGTCACCGCGACGCGGGGGAATCTCAATCATAGTGCGGATGCCATGACTCGCCGTGATGCACAAGTTTGCCTCATGGGGCCGTCGGCGTTGGCATGTCGTGCATATCAGCTTCTGATAGAGGAGGATATGCAATGCCGCGTCGTCGCGCAGTGCACGTTTGAGGCAACCACCGTCTGGACCGCCCTGCGCGAGCGGCCCGACCTCGTCATCGTCATTTGTAACGAACCCACGCCCGACGCGCTGGACGCCGTGCAGATGATTCCGCGCCTGCAGCCACGCACGCGCATCCTGATCCTGACCGATCGTGACGACGAGGCCCGGCTTACGCCCTGGCGAAGCTGTTCGTTTGACGCCATCGTTGCCGAGCACGGCGGCCCACCCGAGCTGGGCGTCGCGCTCGACATGGTCCTCTCGGGCAAACGCTATATCAGCGAGTCGATTCGCAAGGTGCTTTTCAACGGCGGCGACCGTCCGCAGAAGCCGGTGCTGTCGCAACGCGAGGCCGAGCTGCTCCCGCTGCTGGCCAGCGGCATGGCGCTACGTGAAGCCGCCGAGAAAATGGCCGTCGCCTACAAAACCGCCGACTGCTATCGCACGAGCCTCTTCCGCAAGCTCGGCCTGCACGACCGGGTAGACCTGGCGCGGTATGCGATTCGCGAGAACATCATTCGGCCGTGAAGGGAGGGGGATAGCGACGAAGCGATGAAGGGAGAGGCAAGGACGCCGCGATCAGAGCCCGAGCGGCAGCGAGCGGGCATATTGAGGGCCACGAGGCATCAGGAGAACGCTCGCCGCTTGCAACGGGGACTATACCACCCAACCACCCGATCCCGCATCGGCGACTTCTCCCGTTCGATTCCAGGAGTGCCAGCCCATTCCAGGACCGGACACGGTGTGCGGTGGATCGTCAGGATGTCGGTTCCGGAGGATCGTCGGGGGTATCTCTCAACCTCGAATACAGCACCGTCATGCCGATGCCGTAGAAGACCATCCAGTTGCCCGAGGATTCCCGCGTGCCGTACGTTTGGTGAAGCTCGAATTCCTCGTCGGTCAGTTCGCGGATGATCCGGTCGTGGCTCCGGAGCACTTTCTTGAAGTCGCTGTCGTCCGGTTGGCCGCATTCGCCCAGCACGAAAACCGTGAGGAAGAAGTTGACGAAGGCGCACGCAAACAGCATCACAGATAGGGCCTTCATCCAGTGCGGCGCGTTGCGTGTCGCGATTCGCCAGAAGTCCTTCGCGTCATTTCCCCTGCAGGCCCTCCGACACGACAGCACCACCGGGAGCCAAACCACGAGGACCAGGATGTGCAGCACCCCGATCGCCGCGAACATGCGTTGCGGATTGACGCCGAAGAAAGTGCTGACGTGCGTGACCGCGCTGACGGCGAGGCAGACGACGGCGAGGTAGAAGACGGCTCTCATGGTCTTCCCGGGTCCAGGTCGCCCAGACGGCTGGAGGCAGCTGGATTGCTGAAAGACCGCCGCGTGGCGGCACATGGCAAGATCTGGCATGCCGCCGGCCACTTGGCGTTCACGCGCGCCGTCTCAACGACTCCGCTGTTCCCACCTATTGTCTGCTCACCGCAAGCACACCGCGACCCAGTGCGCCTGTTTAACTGCCCGATCCAACGATCAGGGCCACGAACGCATCAATGTCGAAAATATCCGCGATACCGTCTTCGTCGCAGTCCGCGTTTATGGCCTCACAATCGGGGAACTGCTGCGAGTATTCAGCCGAGTCCGCCAGTACAAGAACGAAGGCGTCAATATCGAAGATGTCGGCAACGGTGTCGCAGTTCAGATCGCCGAAGCACGGCCCCTCCGGCATTGTTGACGTCGAGCCGTACTCGTAGGCCCCCATGTCCACGTACGGGTGCCAGTGTGTCGATACTCCCGTGTCGAGCGTGCCGGCGTCGTCGTGGAAACGGTAGTTGCGGTCGCGATCGAATGGAATCCGGTCGCTTGTGCAACCGTCCTGATCGATGTCCCGTGTGTCGCGCGGAACCGCCGTGCTATCGCCCGCGTCGATACACGGCGAACCGGATGTCAGGTGATAGTCGTTGTCGTTCCACGTATTCGGATCATCGTCCGGTCCGTCGTGATCGACGAAGAGCGGATCGTCAGCGATGTTCCCCGCTCCCGCGCAGCCTCCCTCGACGGAGGAGTAGGTGACCCCTGTCGAGCTCGAGACCTGATCCGGTGAGTTGTTCCAGAGCACACAGTTGACGCATCGGCCGCCGCTGGCGCCGCCGCCGTATTGAGCCGCGGAGTTTCCGACGAACGTACAGCCATACGCGTCGGCTGATGCGATGCCACCGCCCAGGCCGGGGGCCGCGCTGTTCCCCAGAATCAGGCAGTCGCTGAGTACGTTTTGCCCATACACGGCGCCGCCGGCCATGACAGCGGAGTTGGTGGTGAAGCTGCAATTGGCGGCGATATTGTGGTAACCGGCGACGGCCCCGCCCAGCCCGATCGACGAGTTTCCGCTGAACGAACAGTCATCGAAGAGGGTCTCGGTGGCGTACACGCCTCCGCCGGCACTCTGCGTAGAGACCTGGCCGGTGGGGCCGGTCCAGTTGTTCTCAAAGGTGCAGTCGACCAACCGCGATCCGACGGATGTAGTCAGCGCGGCGGCCCCGCCGCGAGCGTTGCGGTCATACATACTGGCATTGTTGCCTAGAAACGTGCAGGCTCGTGCGGTGAGCGTGTGGGCGTTGGAATACCCGTCGAAGCTGAGACCACCGCCGTTGCCGTTGGTGACGCTGTTGTCGACAAAGCTGCAATCCAGCAAGACGCAGTCTCGTCCAGTCGCCCGCATGCCTCCGCCGCCCATCGCCGCCACGTTGTCCTCAAACACGCAGCGGTCCAGGAATCCGCCACAGAAGCATAGACCGCCCCCCATGGTTCCGTTGGCGTGATTGTTGCGGAAGGTGCAATCGGTGACGGTGAAGTCTACGTCGGCACAGCCGATGCAGAACATGCCGCCTCCGCCGCGGTTGGCGTAGTTGTCGGCGAAGATGCAGTTGGTGATGCTGATGGTGACGGGGTTGGCGGCGCGGCAGAAGATGCCGGCCCCGCCGCTGTTGAGGTCGCTGGCCGAACCTGCTGCGAATCCCCCGCGAATAGTGACGCCGTCGAGCGTGGGGGCCGAGGTGATCGTGAAAGTGATGATGTGCTGACTATTGTCCGCGATGTTTGCGAACTCCGGGGCATCGTCGCCGTTGAGGTCGCCGCTGAGGACGGTCTCGTAGAGCAGCAGATCGCGATCATCCGGGTTGCCGCCCAGACAGTCGCCGCCGGGGCAGCCGCGATATCCGCCATGGAGGCACGTGTTGTCGCTGAACTCAAATGTCGCGAGACGATCTCCCGGCAAA
>JAFGRR010000136.1 GCA_016935035.1 Phycisphaerae bacterium
AACCGTTCATTTTACGGCACAACCGCTCCCTCACGGTCGCGGCTCAGATCAGAATCGCGGTTTTGGGATAGGTTCTAGTCTTGCCGGACGCGGCCGTGTCCCGCTCGTTCGCACTGGGTTCATCAATCGGTATAGAACCGAACACTCCGTGAGCGCGCAAGCCGCCGGCCGATGAACGCCTCATCGGCCGGCGGCTTGTTGACAGATTCGCATTGTGCGGCGGTGACCGGAACGGTCGCGGCTATCGCGTCGCGTCGGTCCTCCGTGCGTGACGCCGCATACGTGTTGAACTCGCGCTACCGTCCGGTGATCAGGGCTACGAAAGCGTCTATGTCGAAGACGTCCGGCGTGCCATCCTGGTTGCAGTCGGCGTTTTTGATGTTGCAGCCTGGATAGGTCGTGGCGTAAGCGGCGGGGTCGATGATTGCCAAAACGAAGGCGTCGATGTCGAAGACATCGGCGGTGCCATCGCAGTTGGTATCGCCCAGGGTCACGGACGACTCGCACTCGTCGGGGATGCCGTTGTTGTCGAGGTCGAGGCTTGCCCCCGTGCTGATGTCGCAGAGATCGAGCGCGCCGTTGGCGTTGCAATCACCAACCCCGGCGAACGTGTATAACGAGCCGGAGAAGTCGCCCTTGTCATCGTCCTGGGGCGCGGCGACGAGCGCGTATTCGCCCGCTACGGCCACGGACTCGCCGAAGTACCCGCTGGCGATGCCGTCAGACGGGGCGAGAGCCGCCGAGTAGACCCAATTCTGGCCGTCGTGTGTGAACAGGAAGGCTGCGCCGGTCGAACCAGGCAAGGCGTTGCGCGCCCCGACGACGATCTCGCTGGTGTCGATCGCTACAGCGGCGCCGAAGTTGGCGCCGGCCGGGCTGCCGTATTGTCGCAGGCGGGCCCGCTCGGTCCAGCTACCGCCGCCGTACTCGTAGACGTACGCCTGTCCATCGTTTGTGCCGCCGAAGTCGAATTGGTCGGCCCCGACGACGGCCACGTCACCCGCGACCGCCACGGCGCAGCCGAAACGGTCATAGGCGTTGCCATCGGAGGAGAGTAGCTCGGTCTCCTGGATCCAGTAGGCGCCGTCATAGCGAAACACATAGGCGGAGCCGGCGTTGTAGCCGTTGCTGTCGTCGCGATAGGCCCCGATCACTGCGATGTTGCCATCAAGCGCGACCGAGTAGCCGAAACCGTCGCCGGCCGCATTGTCGGCCGGGACCAGCTTGCTGTGCTGTGACCAGGTTGATCCGGTTCGTGTGAAGACGTAAGCCGATCCCGAGTCCGCGCCGTTGTCGTCGTCCTGATAGGCGCCGACGATCGCGGTGTCGCCGTCGATCGCGACCGCGTATCCGAAATAGTCGCTAGCGACCCCATCGCTGGGCAGCAGTTTGGCCTGCTGTGACCAGTTACTGCCGTCGAAGTGGAACACGTACGCCGACCCGGATGCACTGCCCAGGTCGTCGTCCTGGTACGCGCCCATGATGGCGCTGTCCCCATCGATATCAACGGAACGACCTGCCAGGTCAATCGAAGCGCCATCACTGGCCAGAAGCTTGGCCTCACGCTCCCAGGCCGTCGCGCCGCGGCGGTAGACGTACGCGGCGCCAGCGTTGTTGCCCCGATCGTCATCGCCGTAGGCCCCGATGACCGCCACGTTACCTGAGACCGCCAGTGCCGAGCCGAAGTAATCACCGCCACTGCCTTCGCTCGGGATCGCCTTGGCGGTTTCAGTGGCCGCACAGGCGGGCGTTTCGCACTCATCGGGGATGCCGTTGTCCGTGGTGTCCTGGCTGGTGCCGGCGGTCAGGTCGCATTCGTCGGGCAGGTTGTTGTTGTTGCAATCCTGGCTGGTGCCGCCGGAGATATCGAGTTCGTCGGCGACGCCGTTACCGTTGCAGTCCTCGCATTCGTCGGGCAGGCCATTGCCGTTCACATCCGTGCTGGTGCCCGTGCTGATATCGCACTCGTCCGGGACGCTGTTGTTGTTGCAGTCTGGCGAACTGCCGCACCCGGTCTGATCGCAGTACCCGCCGATGGTGCCACAGTCGATGTCACATTGATCCGGGATGCCGTTGTTGTTGCAGTCGGCCTCGGGGATGAAGGCTGACGCGACATAGGTTCCCCAGATATTGCTGGAGTGGCCATACTCCTGGATCGTCCAGAAGGTCATCTCGTCGTCGGGATCGAGCGTGGTGTAGCTGTAGTCGCCCCAGCGGTTGCGGCCATAGCTGTCGATGTTGTTCTGGGCGCCGGTGCCGGCTTTGTATTGCACCGGCGTTGCCATCTCTCCGGGCGGGTCGGACACGAGTCGGCCGGTGAAGTAGCACCCGGCGTACTGACTGGCGCTGGAGCCGGTGAACCCCATCATGACGTGCCCGGCATCGTTGACCATGATCGACGGGAAGAAGAAGTACAGCGTGTCATCGGCAACGGTGCCGTATTGCAGCACAGTGCCGGAGACGGGATTGATTTCGTACCAGCGGCATGCCGCGCGTCCACTCAGGCCGACAGTGTGTGCCGTCCAGAGCGAGCCGTCGCGATACACCGACATCATCAGACGCGGCCCGACCGTGTCGAGCGCCGTGCTGCTGCCCAGTGATGGAGCGTCCGGCGGACCGGTGTAGCCCGCGATCGCCACCTGTCCGAGGTCCACGAGTGTCGGTGATGTGAGCGGCGGGTCGACGCGCCGAAGTTGCAGGTTGCCACCAACCGCCTGCGAGATCAGGTACTCGCTTCCAGGTGTGCCGTAGGTGTGTGCCGGCTGAACGGCGCCCTCGAATTGAAAGCCGCGCCAGGCGGTGATCGTGCCCAGGCTTGGCGATGGGGCGACGAGCGGCGCCTTGTCGATAGCCCAGATGGTCATTCCGCTCGACACCATGTATGCGGCGATGTAGATGCCGTTGGCATCGACACCTAGCGTCGGATAGTCAGGCCAGCGGCCGGCATCTTCACCTTGATCGGCCGGGAAGCTGGTCTTGAACCAACTGCCGGTCGGATCGCTGGTCTGCGAGACCGCGAGGAACATCGTCGCCGTCGAGCTGAAGTCAGTAACAAGCACGATCCAGCGGCCGCTGTGCTGGTCGTAGAGCACGCGCGGATCGCCGTTCGAGCCGGGCAGGAACGAGCCGAGCAGGATGTTGG
>JAFGRR010000137.1 GCA_016935035.1 Phycisphaerae bacterium
CACCACGGCCAGCCCGTCCGGTGATCATGGGACTCGATCCCGCTGAAGATCACCAGGAGGCCCGGCTTTCATAGTTTCTGCGGGGCGGAGGCTGAGGAGCGGACTTGGCGGGTGCGCGCGATGAGAGCATGAGAGGCGCGTGACGCGCGGTATTGTCCGGGGGGTTGCAGGCTTTCTACTGTGAGTGGTCCGGGCGGAATGACGCGCGGGACGTTCAGCGCTGGGTGTTGCAATGTAGCCTCAGGACCTTGCTGGCAGCATTTCGACGGCACGCGTCGCCACGCTTAAATAGGACCAGAAAGATTCCATATAGTCTCTGCTGGCCGGCTTCTACGATCCATTGATAAGGCTTCCGCCCATCGGGCCGGCGGAGGGATCTAACAACGACTTCCCTATGGAGCAGTTACATGCGTTTTTGTCACACACACCTCTCTCGGATTTTCGGTTCGCTCATGGTCGCCGCCATAGTCACAACCGCGTCGGCCACCACCATCAACTTCGATGAGTTCCCCGCCGTTAACGACAACTCCGGGTTCCTGACTGAGGAGTATGCCGGCCTGGGTATTCACTTCGTCACGACGGACGACGGATCGATTTTCGACGGCCTGACGGACGGTGATCCTGGCAACTGGGGTCTCGAGGGCACTAACTGGACACAGTTCCTGGGCTTTAACGGCAGCAGCTACGCACTCACGACCAACTTCGACGCGCCGGTCAGCGGCTTTCAGCTCGACGTGTCACGCAGCAACGGTTCTTCCGCGGGCGATACGTTCTCGCTCGCCGGTTACCTGGGCGGCAGCCTGGTTGACAGCGCGATTGTCACGCTCGGCCCCATCAACACGTGGCACACGATCGGCCTGACGCAGACGGTCGATAGCGTGGTGTGGAGCGGCGCTGGCAATGGCTTCCACCCGTTTGGCGTGGACAACCTGCAGTGGGTGCCGGAGCCGAGCGCGCTGGTTCTGCTGGCACTGGCGGGGATGTTCGGATATCGGCGGCGCTAGTCACACAACGATACTCCCAGAAACCACAGGGCTCGCTTGCTGGCAAGCGATGCATAGACGAGGCCGCGGCAACGCGGCCTCGTTGCGTTGCGCCGTCAGACTCCAACCATCCGGTGCGCAGGCGGCGGGCGGAATCGTGGCTGGCCAGGTGTCGAGTCAACACCGGCACAGAACGCCGGGGATCGCACGTAGAATCGCGGCGCATTGCGGCACATCAAGTCCGAACTCATTAAGCCCCCCACGCGGATGACTTTCTTGCTGCTTGTCGGGCCACTGGGGCGTGTGGCGTTTTCATCGCCCGGGTCGGATCGCCGCGAGCCAGAAGTTGTCGCTCAGCGGATTGGCGTCGATGCGAATGACCTCGAAGCCGGCTTCCTTAACGAGGCGCCCCAGCGTCTTCGGCGTGTAGTACTGGAAGTGCTCCGGCCAGCGGTAGCCTGACCAGCGGCGTCCGAGCACGCGGCGCAGTAGGCTGTCGTAGTTCGGGACCTTGTGCACGCACAGGCCGCCGGGACGCAGCAGGCCGAACATCCGCCGCAGCACGTCGCGCGGGTTCGGGTCGTGCTCGAGATAGCTGACGGTCACGACCACGTCGAAGCTCTCCGGTGTCAAGTCGGCGTCTTCCAGTCTGCAGCGCAGCACTCGCTCCGGACCGAGCCGCCGAATCGCTTTCGCCGCCATCTGTGGCGACAATTCGATGCCGAGCGCGTCATAGCCGCTGCGCAGCGTGAGTTCAGCCAGTCGCCCGTCGCCGCACCCGACGTCCAGCAGGCGACCGAGCGGGGCGTGTCGGCGGATGCGCCGCAGCGCGCGGCCTTCGCGGCTAGGCTTCAGGAACATCAGGGCCATCGTCCAAGCCCGCATCCACGGGTTGCTCAGCCACCGCCGGCGGCGTTCTCGCGCGAAGGACTCGTCCCAGTCGTGCGTTTGTTCGATCGATTGGTCGCTCGGGATTTCGGGCAGATAGGCCAGTCCGCAATCATCGCAGCGCACCAGATACCAGGGATGATGCGCCAGAAGTGGGGTAGAAACGCTCGCGCCGCACAGCGGGCAATCACGACGCACTGTCGGCGACGGGGGTGCCCCCTGGACCTCTGCATCCTTTGGCACCGCGACGTCCTTGCCTGGAACGCTGTTCGTACGAATGATTCACGCCCAAACCGACACGGTATACCAGGAGCAGTGCCAGGTAAACCGGATAGCGCTGGTCGGCCCTCGGCCCAACGTTGGTGAAAAGCGGGCTGGCTCGGGTTTGAGGCGAAGTTGGCCAAGTATGACACCCTCCTGTTGGCCACGTTGGTTATCGGGCTGTGCGGGACAGCGAGGCATCGCGGATGGGCTGCGGCGCGGGGTGAGAGGGTCGAGGACGCAGCGTGGGGAATGGGCGGGGCTGGGGCGATTTGGTTGTGGGTGGTGGACTTCGGCTGTCCCGCTCATTCCAACCAAGACACATCCGAAGGCGGCGTAATCCTGGTCGTGACAGACCAGTTTCGCCCGACTGTTCCCGCGATTCAGCACGTGAAACGCGCCGTCGCCGGACTGGGTGCGAGCGGTTCGCGGCATCCGCGCAAACTACTAGGCGCCAACCTCCCCGACATTAATGAACTTATCCCCTTTGAATTATCTTTGGAATTATCTTTGAATTATCCGGTTATCCCCTTTGAACGGTCGCCCTCACAGCAAGACACTAAATCGGCTGTAGGCCGAAGCCGACGCTTGG
>JAFGRR010000138.1 GCA_016935035.1 Phycisphaerae bacterium
GCACGCCGCTGGTCGTACGCGATGTGGCCGACCTGGGGCCGAATTACATCGCGTGTGACGTGCGGGACCGCAGCGAAGTGGTCGTGCCGGTGCGTGATGAGCAGGGAGTGTGTTGGGCGGTGCTGGATGTCGACAGCCACTCGACGGCGGCGTTCGACGATAGCGATGTGCAGGGGTTGTCTCTTGTCTTGCGCAAGGCGGGGCTGTCAGAGTAGACGGCGTGTGGCGCCGAACCCCGGCGCTACATGACGAAACCGGTGCTATGACTCGTCGGATGAATCGGGGGGTTCCTGTCTGGGCGGGGGGTCATCGCCTTCCGAGGCGGGTGTTTTTTTGCCGTCGCGTCCGAGGTAACGGATGATGATCGTCCGCGCGATCGCGTCGCCGACGCGCTGGCGGCGGGGCGTGAGAAAGACCAGGAAGACCAAAGCCCAGACCGGCGGCAGCAACTCGGCCAGACGCAGCACGTTGCGGACCAGGATCTGACCAGGACGGGGACGCGTGCCATCCTCCGTCGCCACCTCGATGCGGAGCAGCACCTTGCCGATGGTTCGGCGGGTCAGCAGTTCCATGATGAGGCTGTAAGTGGTGTAGCAAACGGCGCTGTACACCCACCAGGCGATGACCGGCAGTCCAGGGACACCCTCGGCGGTGAGATCGCTGCCCACCGCCCAGCCGATCACTTCCAGCCAGGACGTCTGCCAGTCGAGCTTCAGCAGCAAGGCCGCGATCAGCGTGAATGGTACTAGGTCGATCGCCATGGCCGCGGTCCGCTGGAGCAGAAAGGCGATCGCGCGGTCCGGTGGGAGGGCCGCCGGCGTCACGAGTGTGCGTCGGCGCCAGAGAAAGACGACGGCGACCGCAGCCATCAGCACGGCAAACGACACGACCTGCAGCGGGGCGGCGTAGGGCCGCTCCTCATCCGGTCCACGCAGCGCGTCGGCGAGCAGAACATCGGGCTCGACCGGGCGGTCACCGAAACGGGCGAAGCGCAGTTCATCCTGTCCGTCGTGGGTCCTGGTCAGCAGCCCGAGATGCTGGTTGAAGGCGAATGCGGCCATGCAGTTCTTCGGCACGTCAGTCGTCGCGAAGGTCGGCGCGGTTGCTGTCCAGACACCTTCGGTCAGTCCACCCGGGCCGGTGGCGCGGAGTGTTTGCAGACCCGGATTGTTGCCGGAGTCAGGCGCGATGATGACCAGCGTCGGGATGCGATTAACCAGCAGCGGCCAGAACGCGCGGACAGGCTGCCGTGCCACGACATGCTCGTCGTGCAACGCTGGCTTCGCGAGGTCGACTCGCGCCGATCGGATGCTCGCCGCATCCGCGCCGGTCCAAAAGAGCCGGAGTTCACCCGCCACGGGCAACAGACGCGGGCGCAGATTCTCGGATAGGGCGGTGTCGTGCTGGATGGGAGTGTCGATGATCGGCCGCCATTGCTGGCGGTCGTAGTACACCAACCAGAGCCGCTTGTCGCCGGCGTCGATTGCCAATGGAGCCGGCGGAGGCGTGTTCGCGTCGGTGCTGTCGTCGGCACTGAGCATCGCGGCCGCGGCCGACGCCGCCACAAGGGCGTACACATTGCCGTCCAATGCCTGCACCGTCACCGGCAGGGAACGGTCCGGCAGGGTGCGTTCGGGGCGCAAGGTGTCATCGCCGGCACGCACGCTGTAGCACGTTCGGTCGGCGAAGAACGCGAAGAGCTCATCATCCTGCGCGGTCAGTTCCGTCACGTGGCCGTTAACGGCACGCCGGGCGACGCTGAATGTCGGCGTTCGGTCACGTGTGTGGATGCGCGACGTTTCGACGTCGACCTCGACCAGCCAGAGGCGGTCCTCGGTGGCGGTGATGCGAAATCCGTCGGCGGCGTACGCG
Source organism: Phycisphaerae bacterium (assembly GCA_016935035.1). Lineage (GTDB taxonomy): Bacteria > Planctomycetota > Phycisphaerae > UBA1845 > Fen-1342 > JAFGRR01. The sequence goes on from JAFGRR010000138.1 coordinate 1,873, forward strand.
GTTTGCGGCGGGGTGGCGGCGATGAGCGGTGCCAGCAGCAGCCAGCCCGCGAGCCACATGGGCCGGGGACGAGTCTTGGCTGGTACGCTACCGCCGATGATGCGGGTATAAGCTGGCATATGGCTCACGATTGGTCGGGCGCCTCTGTGGCGCGTCGGGTCAGTCGGGTGTCAGTCCGGTGTCCAGACACTCCTGCTCGCCGACCCACTCGGTCGGGAAATCGCAGGGCACGTCGATGTTGCGGAAGCGGACACGGTCGAGATCGAGCCGCAGCTCGCTGCCGTCGATGGGCCAGTAGACGACGTAGTGGCGCGGCGTACGCGGGCCGTCGTCGCCGGCGTCTTCGACGGGCTTGTAGCCGCTCAGGTAGGCGTGCATCGCTTCCCTGGTCTGGCCGTCGTCCATGAGGCGATAGTCGATGATTTCGGCCGGCAGATAGTCGGAGTGCGGCTTGAGGATTACCTCGCGGGCGATGTAGGGCCAGCCGGCCTCATTGAAGCGCTGGTAGACCAGCACGCGGTCGTACTTGCGTTGGTCGAGCAGCGGCGGGATGCCGTCGGGAAGCTGCTCCGGTAGGGGCTTGAAGAGCAGGATGTCGATCAACTGGTCGGGCGGGACGGCGAGGCGGCGTGCGTGTCCCTGTTCGATGGCTTCCCAGGTGCCCCACCAGAGCATGGCGCCGTCGGGCTCCTTCCAGAGCCAGTAGCGTTCGTCGTTGGCGCCGACCTCGGCGATCTTGCCGCCCAGGGAGTGCTCGATGTCGAAGCGCAGGCAGCGTGGGGCCGCGAACATGACGCGGGCGGGGTGGCCGATGAAGCGGTAGTCACGGCCGTTCTCATCGTGGAAGCGGACCGAGGTCAGCGCCGGCCGCGCGTAGATCGGCTGGTTAATCCGTTCCAGATTAGCGTTAATTCGGGCAACGGCGGCGGTGGCGGTGTTTGGGGCGAACTTCGCATTGGGCGGCGGACAGCCGCACAGCAGTCCCAACAGCATCACCACCAGGCACGGACCCAGCCTATTCATCCCGTCGCTCCTCCTCGGCCCCGGGTGGGCCGGCCGGAACAATGTTCAGGTCAGCGGGCGGCTCGGCCAGGAACTGCTCAAGTTGCCGGCTGAGCTGTTCGAGTTGCTCGTCATCGAACTCCGGACGCTCGACACGGAAGTTGGCGTCGGCGTGCGGTGCGGCGAACAGCCAATGCTCGCGGCCATCCTCAACGACGCTCTCGTCGAGCCGTAACACCTTCTTGCGCCACAACAGCAGGGCCAGCACGAAGCGGAATTGCAAACGGGCCGGATCGGGCGTGGCGGTATCGTCCTCGGGCGTGAGTCGGCAGAAAAACGTGTAAATGGCCTCACGGTCGAAGGTCTGGCGCGGCTGGCGCGGCGATGGGCGCCGTGTTCGCCAGCGGGCAACCGCCTCATCCAGTTCGACCGGCGTGCAGTTCAAGCAGGTGTCGCGGCGTTCGTAGCCTTCACGGGTCTCGAACAACGCGACCGAGAAGGTCTCGTCGATCTCGAACTCTCGGCCGCAGGCGGAACAGGTGTTGCTGCGGCTGGGCATGCGCCAATCGGTGCTCACTACTCATCGTCTCCTGACGTTGCGTGTTGGGGGCATTATAGGGAGATGGACGGAAAGGGCGAGCCGGCCGGCGGGATGGACTCATGGCGCGGGCGGCGTCTGACGTCGGGCGTCGAGGAACGACTGGAGAATGACCTGAGCGGCCATGGTATCGCGAGCGGCGCGGCGGCGACCACGCCGCATGCCGGCGGAGTTCATCAACTCGTCCGCCTGAAAGCTCGAGAGGCGTTCGTCCCAGAGGTTGACCTCGGCGTCGGTAGCCTGTTCCAGGGCGGTGGCGAAGCGACGGGTTAGGCGGGTCTGGTCGGAATCGGTCCCGGTCATATTCAGGGGCAGGCCGACCACGAAACCGGTGACCTCATTGGCAGCGGCCCAGGTCCTGACCGCCTGGGCGTCGGACTCGGGCCTGCCGGTCCCGTTGAGCGTTGCGGCGGGTGAGGCGATCAGCCCGGTGGGGTCGCCGAGGGCGAGCCCGATGCGGCGGGTGCCATAGTCGACTCCCAGATAGCGTGGCATCAGCGGTCTCCCAGTTGGCGGTTGGATTAGCAAATCCGTTGCCACGATTGTGGGAAATCGGGAAATCGGTTATGAAAATCGCTTGCGGTCATTTTTTATGCACCTATAATCCAGGATCGCGAGAAATCGAGATGGAGTCGTTGCTGATCCGACCCGGCGCGTGGTGATTCAGAGAACCTTCCGAGGATGCGGTTGCGACAGCAGGGGCATGACAAACAGTCGTGCGTGCTGAAGCTAAGGGTCTGCGCATCTCCCGTGGTGGACGTTTCCCATTCGTAAGTTCCAAACTCGGCTGCGAGGGTGCCCTTCATGCCAGTTTCCAAGATACGCGATTTCAGCCGCTATGGCGATGCAATCGAGGTCCCTGATCTCATTTGCATTCAAACCGATTCATATTCGCGCCTGCTTCAGGCCGAACTGGATCCGGCCAAGCGCAAGGCCCAGGGCCTCGAAGCGCTGCTGCGCGAGGTGTTCCCGATCGAGAGCTACGATGGGAACATGTCGCTCGAATACGTCGACTATATCCTCGATCCGCCGCGCTACACGCCTGACGAGTGCCGCGA
>JAFGRR010000139.1 GCA_016935035.1 Phycisphaerae bacterium
AAGAGCCTCTGCTACGAGTTGCCGGCCCTGCTCTTCGATGGGCTCACCGTCGTCATCTCACCGCTCATCGCGCTGATGAAGGACCAGGTCGAGTTTCTGCGCAGCCGTTCGGTGTCAGCCGCACGCCTCGATTCAAGCCTCGAACACGAGGAATTCGCGCAGGTCCACGAAGAACTCTCCAGCGGCCGGCTCCGACTGCTGTACATCTCGCCCGAGCGACTCGGTAACGAGCGATTCCTGAATCTACTGGGCAATCGCCGGATTTCGTTGCTGGCTGTCGATGAGGCACACTGCATCAGCGAGTGGGGGCACAACTTCCGCCCCGACTATCTGAAGATCGCGCGTCTCGCAAAGCAGCTCGGCGTCGAGCGTGTCCTGACGCTGACGGCGACCGCCACGCCCGATGTGGCCGCCGACGTCGCGCGCGAGTTTGAAATCAGCGCGGCTGACATCATCCACACCGGCTTCTACCGGCCCAACCTTCATCTTGGCGTCGCCGCTTGTTCCGCCGACGAGCGGCGAAGCGTCTTGCTGTCGCGCATCCGCGAGCGGCCGCCGGGGCCGACCGTCGTGTATGTCACACTGCAACGCACGGCGGAAGACGTCGCCCAGTACCTATCCGAAAACGGCTTAACGGCACGCGCCTACCACGCCGGCATGGATGCTGCCGATCGCAACGAGGTCCAGGACGCGTTCCTGGCGTCTGATCGGCTGATCGTGGTTGCAACGATCGCGTTCGGCATGGGTGTCGACAAGGCGAACATTCGATACGTCTATCACTTCAACATGCCCAAGAGCATGGAAAGCTACATGCAGGAGATCGGCCGCGCCGGCCGCGACGGCGAGACCGCAACCTGCGAATTGCTCGCCTGCGCCGACGACATCGTGACGCTGGAGAACTTCTCCTACGGCGACACGCCAACCCCCGAGGCGATTTCCGCCCTGATCGCCGAGGTCCTCGCTCAGAATCAGCAGTTCGATGTCTCGATCTATGATCTGTCAGCACGCTACGACATGCGGCCGTTGGTCGTCGGCACGCTGCTGACCTACCTTGAGCTTGAGAACGTGATTCGCTCGACCGGACAGTTCTACACTGGCTTCAAGTTCCAGCCGCAGCGCCCATCTGACGAGATACTGCGCGGCTTCGATCCACCGCGCGCCGCATTCCTCGAATCTGTGTTCAAGCACGCACGCAAGGGTCGAACGTGGTTCAGTCTCGATGCCGATGTCGTCAGTCGCGCGATCGGTCAGCCGCGTGATCGCATCGTCAAGGCACTCGATTACCTGGAGGAGAAGGGCGATCTGGTCTTACAGGCCTCAGGTGTACGGCACGCCTATCGCCGCCTGAGCGAATCCGCCGACCGCGACGCTCTGCAACAGCGTATGGTCGCGCGTTTCGCCCGGCGTGAAGAACAGGACATTGCGCGAATCCGCCGCATGCGGTCGTGGGCGGAGGACGACGGTTGTCTCACCAAGCGTCTGCTGGCGTATTTTGGCGAGGACCGTGACGATTGCGGCCATTGTGCGCGCTGCGCCGGCCAGCCGGCCGTACCGGTGCGCGAGACGCCGCGGACCCCGCCGGCCGAACGTGAGGCCGGCGTGCTGCGCAGACTTCGCGATGAGAAACACGCCGCCCTGACCGAGCCGCGACAACTCGCACGTTTTCTATGCGGCCTTACGTCTCCAGCGACAACACGCGCCAAGCTGCGCGGTCACGCAGCCTTCGGCCTACTCGAAACCACGCCATTCGCCGAGGTTCTGGATTTCGTCACCCGGGGGACATAGTATGGCTGCGAAGCGGATGTTTCCCCAAACGCTCACGGGGTTGGCATCATGCGTAACTACCGCCGGCTGTTGTTCAACGTCGCGTGCATAGTGTCGGCAACGCTGCTGGCAGCGGCGTTCGTGCTGCTGATTGCGGCCGTATCACCCCAAACATGCTGTCGCCGGATCCAGCTCGGCAAGGGCGTATATGCGGGTCTGCTTGATCGAAACGGCGGGTGCATATGGCTGTCAAACCAATCAGAGCCATATCTCGGCAGCATCATCAGTCTGTCACCGTCAACCCAGCCAACCACGACCGGCTTCGGCTACGTCGCCGGCATCTACTACCGACACCACACGTGGACCTGGCCGCAGTACGACACGTGGTGGACGCTATGTATGAGTTCCTGGTACCCAATCATCATCTTCGCAGTGTTGCCAACAATCTGGCTTCTCCGGCGATGGTTGGCACGCCAGAGACGACTGCTGTACAACGCGTGCCACAACTGCGGCTACAACCTCACCGGCAACGTCACCGGCCGCTGTCCAGAGTGCGGCACGGACATTCATCAGCCCTCGTGAACGTACCAGCCGGCGAAGCCACATATACACCAGCCACGCTGCCCGGCGTCTGTCCTACGGCGTCGCCCCGCTGGCCGGCGTGATCGTCAGCGTATACGTGTCGATCGACCGAGCATCGTCGTTGCCGTCGACCACCTCAACGAAGTAATGCCCCGGCTCCGGGATGTTCACCTTGCCGCGCATCTCGCCGCCGGCCCGTAGCGGCGCCAGCCAGCCCGAGATCGCGTTACCCTCGGCATTGTATACGCGGGCGTGCATGTCGAGTTCGAGCGGGACGTCCGTGATCGCGAATTCGTACTCGCCCTGGCTGCCGACCTCGAACGCGTACCAGTCGTGATCGCCCTTCGGCAGAATCGAACCCGTCAC
>JAFGRR010000140.1 GCA_016935035.1 Phycisphaerae bacterium
GTTGCTCCTGCGGCGTGAGTGACGTATCCGCCACGATCGCATCCACCTCGACCTGTGTCGTGTCGACGGCGTTCGGGAAGTTCTCAGCCGGACACCCACAAAGCAGTGGCAACAGCATCGCACCCGCGACAATGATCAATCTGCTCATGCGCATAAGCCTGACCTACCCTGCTGAAATTCGACCACAACTTGACCGCGCCCGTGGCGCATTCGTCTACCCACCGACAACCGCCGACGCTATTGTACAGTGGTACGCCTGTCCCTCAACACGCGCCGTGCCGCAGAACGGCGCCGATTCGGAGAAGCTCGATGCGCGTAGCTATCGTCGGCCTTCCATATTCCGGCAAGACAGCCGTGTTCTGCGCGGTCTCCGGGATGTCGCGCGATCACGTCAAGGTTGCGGAGGAGAATCTGGCGGCGGTGAAGATTCCCGAGCCGCGTCTTGATTACCTCGAAGACATGTACAAGCCCAAGAAACGCACCGAAGCCACCATGGATTTCGTCGATCTGCCCGGCAGCGCCGAGGGAGACGCCGAACAGGCCGGCCTAGCCAAACATTTGCCGACCCTGAGGCAGGCCGACGCGCTGCTCATTGTTCTGCGGGCCTTTGAATCTCCATCGGTGCCCACGCCGGCGTCCGGCCTGGATCCCGAGCGTGACCTGTCACAATTGCGCGACGAGATGCTGCTGGCGGACCTGATGATCTGCGCCAACCGCGTCGAGCGTCTGGAAAAAGCTATCGGCAAGCCCACCAAGGATCGCGAGTACCAGAAGCGCGAGCTCGAACTCCTGCAGAAGTGCCAGGCGGCCCTCGAAAACGAGCAGCCCTTGCGAGAAGTCGTTTCAGAGGGCGAACCCGAGAAGATGCTGCGCAGCTTTGGGTTCCTGACCCAGAAGCCCCTGATCGTGCTGATCAACATCGGCGAGGCCGACATCGGCAAGGACCTGCCGTTTGTTGATCCGTATGCCCAGGCGAACTTTGCCATCGCCGCCGAACTCGAAGCCGAGATCGTGCAAGTGGACCCGACCGATCGGCCTGCGTTCATGAAGGAGTACGGCATTCAGGCTCTGGCCCGCGACCGGGTCATCCGCGCCTGCTTCGACGCGCTCGGCATGATCACCTTCCTGACCGCCGGCGAAGACGAGGTCCGCGCCTGGCCAATCCACAAAGGAACACAGGCCAGTGAGGCGGCAGGCAAGATCCACAGCGATCTGGAACGCGGTTTCATCCGCGCCGAGACCGTCGCGTTCGACGATCTGCGCGCCGCCGGCTCCATGCGCGAAGCCAAGGCCGCCGGCAAAGTCCGCCAGGAGCACAAGCACTACGTCGTGGTCGACGGCGACGTGATCGTCATCAAATTCAACGTCTAGCCCGCGTCGGTGCGTTTGCCTGGGTGGGGGCTACTTCGATACCAGGCCGATCAGGCGGTAGATCAGGCGGGCGGCCAGGAACTCGGTGATCGTGTCGGGTGGTTGTGGGCTGACCTCGGTGACGTCGGCGGCGACGATGGTGTGCTGGGCGGCGACCGCCGCCAGCAGATCGGTCACCTGATACCAGTCGAGTCCGCCGGGCTCGGGGGTGCCGGTGGCCGGGGCGCAGGCGGGGTCGAACCCGTCGATGTCGATCGTGACGAACACCGTCGGGCTCAGCCGGCTGACAACCTCCTGGATCCAGTCGGAGTTGTGCCGACAGAGCCGCGCGGGAATATGCGCGATCTTCTCGCGTCGGACGAGGCGGGCCTCTTCCACCGAGAGGCTGCGGATCCCAACACCCACGAATGGCACGCGCAGCTCGTGAATCCGTCGCATGACGCAGGCGTGGCTATGCGCGGAGCCCTGGTATTCCTCGCGCAGGTCGGCGTGAGCGTCGATCTGGAGGACGGAGAGGTTGCGATGCCTGGCTTTGACCGCCCGGACGAGTCCGCTGGTGATGCTGTGTTCGCCGCCGAGGCCGATCAGGAACTTTTCGTCGCGGACGATCCGCCGGGCGGCGCGGAAGATGCGTTCGTGCATGGCCTCTGGCCCGCGTGCGTCGGGTTCGAGCGTGGCGAGCGTGGCGACGCCGGGGCGCCATGACTCGCGGCCGAGGCCCTCATCGTACAGCTCGACCTGTTGCGAGGCGGTGATGATGGCGCGCGGTCCGTGGCGCGTGCCGGTGCCGTAGCTGGTGGTGGCTTCGTACGGGATGGGCAGGACAGCAAAGCGTGCCCGGTCGTAGTCGGCGGCACGGCCGTTGAGGCCAAGAAAGGTATCGGTTGTGCTATTGCTCACGCTCGTGATCCGTCGCGGAGGAGTTGCAGCGTGTGCCACGGCTCTGGGAGCCGTGACTTCGTGCCGACAATTCCATGGCGCGTGAAGAGCACTGCTCACAGAGCAGTGGCATGCGCGGAAGCCCGCCTAGTGCTCGAGAGCTCCGGCGGCGGCCTTGTGCTAGCGCCGCTTCCTGGGCTTCTTCTCGGCCTCGGCTGGCCCGGACTCGTCAAAGAGCATGACGGCGGCGGCCACTACGCTGGTCCACAGGCCCTTCTTGTCGCCCTCGGCGGTCTGAACCGTGGCGCGTGTTTTGACTATCTTTCCGCTCATGCGGTAGATCTCGCGCCGCTTGTCGTAGTCGGCATCCGGGTCGAACTCGATGCCCTGCGTCGAGGCGAGCATGCTGGCGGCCATGTCCTCGACAAAGTCAGCAGTGCGTCTCTCGTTCATGCCATAGCCGTGATGCTCGGCAATATATCCGAAGTGGTCGCCATCGGCGGGCACGGCCAGGCCGATGCCGGCGGAGACGAGCCGGTTGGGTTCGTTGGTGCGGGCCTCGGCCATCACGACGAACGTGATCTGTCCAGGCCGCAGGTACGTGACGCCCACGCGGCGCGACACGATCTTGCACTGAGGCGGGAAGATGCTGGACACGCGGACCAGGTTCAGGTGGGCGATGCCGGCGTCCCGCAGGGCGGCCTCGAATGACTCGAGGTTGTGGCGGTGGCGCCCGACGCCGCGCGTGAAGAACATTTTGCTGGCAACTGGAGCAAACATAGGGGCCTCCTCTCCGACGGTGTGTGCCGCCGTGCAACCTGTTCACGCCGCTGCAACATCCGCCCAAGCCCAAAACGCCGGGAGCCCCGTGTAGCGGTCGCATTGTCGGAAACGCGGCGGATTATAGCACTTCGACGCCGCTGCTCAACGATGGACCATCGGTTTGTCGAAGATTCCACGCGGGGATTTGTCTCCGACGGCAACGTTTCTGATGCTTTTATGTGGATGGAGCCCCGGCGCGGGACGGACCCAAGCCGGAAGA
>JAFGRR010000141.1 GCA_016935035.1 Phycisphaerae bacterium
TATCGGCGGGCTGCTGTGCGGGCTGCGTCGACGCTGATGCGGGGTGTGGGGAGGTTGAGCAGCTGCTGATGACCGGGAATCCGAGCAGCAGCCACACTTTCTTTTCACGCCTGTCATACGCCCGGCCGATACAAACGACGCCGGGCGTTCGTGGGCATATACGTTATCCGTAACATCAGTGAGCGTCAGCATTTGGCAACCCGTGAGCGATTGCGCGAGTTGACTTTGGCGCATCGCGGCACCTATCACCGTTGACGAGGTAGTGAAGAGCCTCGGGCGTGCGCCTTCGGGCCTTCGGCGGCCGTTCTGGCTGCGGCAAATGGCGCGGGCTAACCGCATATCGTCGGGAGAGACGGAGAACACGAAATGACCATAGTATGCCGATTCATGGCCCCGCTGCTTGTTGTGGCGGGATTGGGTGCGCTGGCGGCGTCCGCCGGCACCATCGCTACGTTTGCCGACCCTGCCATGGATGGCACTACGCCCCTGTTTGAGCTTGATGGAACGACGTTTTCGGGCGGCTGGGACAACGACGGCATGACGCTGGAGACTCCAGGGCTGCCGTCGCCGGACTACGACGACGCGAAAATGTCGATGGACGACCTGACCGCCACGCCGGTGATACCGGGGGTCTGGGTGCTCAGTGGTGGGACGATCGAGTTCACGGACAGTCTGGACAACCCGGTTTTACAGATTGACTTCTTGAGCGCCACGTTGACCTCGGAGATTGGCTTCGGGGCCAGCAACCTGTACGCCGAGAACGTGAATTTCACGGTGCCGGGTTCACCACTGTCGTTCAGCCAGGAAAGGTTCGCGTTCAGCTTCGCGAACGATGCCCAGACGCAGAATGGTTTCACGTGGACGGCGTCATTCACGTCTTCGGCGACAGTCGTGCCCGAGCCGGGCAGCCTTGGGCTGCTGTTGGCTGGCGGCTTGGCGGTGTCGCGTGGCCGGCGCCGAGTGGCGGCCTAGACGGACGCCGAGATGATCGAGCCGCCGCCGGGCAGCGGCTCGTGGCAAATAAAAGCGATCCCCGCGTGGAAACTCGGTTTCCGCGCGGGGATTTCGCTTTCGGAGGGGGAAGCATACATCATGTGGGCGCGGCTGGATTCGAACCAGCGAAGGCATCTGCCAACGGGTTTACAGCCCGTCCCCTTTGGCCGCTCGGGCACACGCCCATCACGTTTTGACAGAAACTCTGACAGAAACTGCCATGGCCATAATGAGACCCACGAGTGAGGCGTCCGTCTTAGCTCCACCTTGAGGCACGATCATGGCCCGTCCCAGAAAGTACATTCAGATCGATGGCAAGACCGTCCGCGGCGTCAGTTTCCATAAGGCCACCGGGCGATACTACGTCTACGACCATTGCGGCAAGCAAGTTTACTTCAAGTCCTGGGGCGAGGCAAGGGACGCCTACCGGCGATTGAACGGCGATCCGGTCGCAATTGCCAGGGAAAACGCGGCGTACGCCGTTCGACACGCGGCCATGCAGCAGCCGGAGGCCTTCGCCAGGCTGGTGGCCATGTTCGGGGATAGCCCGCACCAAGCTCAGGTCCAAATCGACGTCACGCGTACCTGAATTGCCCGACGACTGAGAAGACGCGTTTTCTGACCGAGTTGAAGGCTATTGCCGATGAACTGCCTGAGGATGGGCTGGCGGTGTTTGCATGGTTGCACGCCACGCGTTGGCATGATGTTGATGGTAATCCCGCCAAGTCGGCATCCGGCACTGAGTTCGGTTATCGCTGACACCACCCGACCAGTACAGGCACCCCCTTGAGCAATCAGGCCGCTGAGACAAGGAGTCACCACACAACACGCGGCAAACACATCAGAGTCACCATCGCCCCCGACGGCACCTGCACCGTCGACGCCATTAACTTCACGGGGCCGGCCTGCCAGTTGGCCACCGGCGAGATCACGGCGGCACTGGGTGGCCAGATTAGCCGCCAGCACGACAAGCCCGAGGCCCGCCTGCGCTAACGGTGCAATCAGGCCGACAAAGAGCAAGCCCAATGAAGTTCATGATCACACACGACGGCCGAGTCCAGGGCCTGTGGAACGATGCCGTAGCCTGGCTGGCACTGGGCCCCGTCGCCGCTCACAGTATGCCGGTACACATGCGCTCATCGCCGGACGGCCCGGCGATCGATTCACCCTTGAGGTCGGGTTGTTGGGTGGCCAGGGGCATCTGCCAGTCGTGACGCTGAAACGCGCGGCGCGGTCTGCCACACGCTCTCGATACTCGCAGTTTTCTTGCGCTGATCGTACGCGCACATGCGCGTAGTTCGATTCCAGCTCGGCGAGGGAGACGACTGGTCAGTCCGATTGGCGCGAAACTCGTCGCGATCCAATAGCGTTCAGCGCCGCGTGAAGCTCGCCAATCGGCGCACAAAGATCGGTGGATGCACACAGCCCCAGAGGACAAAGCCCGTAGTATCGCGGCATGGCAGCGCAAGCGGGCTGTGGCGCCCGGTCGCGTCACAGCCCGACATTTACCAGTACCCGAGGACCGCGCAAGATCCGGTGGACGAGCACACAGGCGCCGCTGCGAGTGGGCTAGTACCCACAATCGCACGCGGTTCCGGTGATGGCCGCGACGAAGGTGTCGATGTCGAAGACGTCGACGGCCGCGTCGCAGTTCGTGTCGGAATTGAGATAGTTCGAGGTCGGGTACTGCGCCAGGAACTCCACCTCGCTGTGCGTGATGGCGTAGACAAACGCGTCGATGTCGAACACGTCGGCGGCCCCGTCACCATCCGCGTCGCCGCAGAGGTAGGTCGAGCCGGCTTCCACAGTGAAGCTGAAGCTGGCGCCGGTTGCGTCGGCATCAGCGGCAATCACGGGCGAATGTGCCGGCGCGGGATTCACGGTCTCGAGCACGTTGGCCGCCGCGCCCGAGAGACTGAAGGTGTAAGTACCCTCTGTGCTCGGTGCCGTGAACGATCCGGAGACGACTGTCTGCGGTCCGCTCTGACCGACGCCTCCTATGACGTTGACACTCGCGCCCATCGTGGCGCCAGGCGTTCCGAACGTGTTCTGGGCACCGCCGAGCTGGATGAGGTTCATGGCGCCGGCCGTGCCTCGCTGCGACCCGACGTACCCGGTTGTCGCTCCACCTTCGCCGGGATTGCTGATGCCGTCTGGACGACTGAAGTTGGTCATGGGGGCTGCGATGCTGGCCTCGCTCGCCTGTGGCAGATCGAATAGCTCCGGATTGTTGGGATCTTGGACGAGGTTGACGGCTACCAGCGCGAGGCCGGCGTTATCTCCGGTGGAGACCGCGACCTTTACGGTCCAGTCGATGGTTGCCCCCGCCGAGACTGTCTGGCCGGCCTGGGCCGATTCCAACGTCAGCGCGGCCGTCGGCTGGGCGGAAGCCATGACTGAGGTGCAGATGGCAACTAGCACCAGAGTGGTGACCCGAGTTCGCATTATCTTCTCCTCTTTCCCGTTCGTAAGCGTTTATTCGTTGAGTTTAAACCGAGATCCTGTTGCACGTGTTCCTACTGTTCGCTGACGGGGCCGGTCGAGTCACGAACCACTAGTTCCGCTGGAAGGCGATCGAACGACATTCCATTTGTTCCGTCGTTCATCGCGCGAAAGATGACTTGGTACGCGCGACGGGCCATCTCCTCCAGCGGTTGTCGCACGGTTGTCAGCGGCGGATTCAAGAGAGCCGCCGACACTGGATCATCAAATCCCACCATCGATACGTCACGTGGAATCGAAAGCTCCGCCTTGTGAATCGCTTGCATGGCCCCCAGCGTCAGATAGAAACCGCCGGCAATCACCGCGGTCGGGCGATCACTTTCTCGGAGTCTGCGCGCAACCTGCTCGGCGGCGCCCGGCTCGATAACCACCGCGTCGCGCGAGATGATGAAGTCTTCGTCAGCGATCTGCACGCCGGCGTCCGTCAGTTCCGCCCGCACGCCGTCAACGCGATCCTGGCTATTACTCAGGCTCAGTGGACCGGAGATCAGCATGAATCTGCGATGGCCCAGCGTCAA
>JAFGRR010000142.1 GCA_016935035.1 Phycisphaerae bacterium
AACAGCGCCAGCGCAATGAAGATCGCCGTCGTGCGCCCGGATGTTGCACTCTGTCGCTGAACGGCCATCTCGACGGTGCTGGTTCCGTATGCGTCGCCCTGGATGGGAACGCCTCTGTCCGTCACTCGCCCGCTGGGGCCGCGTGGCAGCGGCAGTGGTTGAAACTCGATGAGGATGGGCTGTGGCGGCTCGGGCAGTCCGTCTGCCTGCTGCGAGAAACGGAACAGCGTGCCGACCCGTCCGCATTGGCACATCGTGCTGCACGCCTCACTCAGGAGGCTGCGGTGGGTGATACGATGGACGGCGGGCACGCCCATGCCGGTGTTGCCGGCTTCGAGCAGTCCGGCCAATAGTACCTCGGCATCGGCCTCGGTCATTGAGGTCAATCTGTCGCGTTGCGCGGCCAGTCTTCGCCGACCCGACCTGTCGTACAGGTACCTGATGCCGTCGATGCCGACCAGCAGGATCGCTGGCACCAGCGGTATCAGCACCCTCTTGACGTTGGCCGACATCACGCGCGAATCACCTGCCACCATGACCACGAGGATGAGCAGCAAGTAGGCGCCGGCACGCTCTTTGCGCGCGACCACCACATTAGACACCGCTATCGGCGGCGGTTGGGCCCGATTGTCGGTTCCAGTTTCCAAGCGAATCCCCACATACAGAACGCGAGTCCCCGCCGCGCCGTCCGCGTGCGAGGTTGTAATGATAGCGGAACGGTGCGCCGGTGCCGAGGTAAGCTACAACCGTCATGGCAGGGGGCTGCCGGCTCGCGATCAGTGGTTACCGTCTCGCGTGTCGTCGCTCCGCGACTGCGGGTGGCGATCCCCTTCGGTTCCAGAGATCCGAGCCGGGCCAGTAATGGCCCGGTCGTCTGCGCCGCGATGGCCAACCCGCCCATTACTGGGCGGGCTCGGATTGACGTGTGGGCTCGGATTGGCGTGCGGCGTGCGGCGTGCGGTTTGTCGATTTGTGTGATCGGGCGGCACCTTTGGTCGGCGGTTGGCGGTACTATCAGGGGGTATGGATGGACTGCGCCAACGACTGGATGAACTTGCACGGCGGTCGCGGAAGACGGTGCGGCCGGTGCCGGTGGCGCGCGCGGCGAGCGGCCATACCGTTGAGCTCGCCCAGGCGGTGGGCGGCGAGGTACGGGCGGTTCGCGGGGCCGAATGCTGGTACATAGAACGGCCGTTCGAGCAGGTCTGTCCGGATCATGGGCTCAGGGCCGCCGATCTGCGCGGCCCGCGGCAATACATGCAGCCCGCCGCTGAGCCCTTGATCATCGACCCGGCACATGCCTTCCTATTTGACATTGAGACCGGAGGGTTTTCGGGCACGCCGGTGTTTCTGATTGGCGTCGTCGCGCTTGATGAATGGCCGCCGCGCGTCGTACAGTGGCTGGCACGTGACTATGTCGAAGAACGCGCGGTCCTGGTGCACATGGCGGAGTGGATTCGCGGGCGTGACTCGTGGGTCTCGTTCAACGGCAAGAGTTTTGACGAGCCGTTCGTACGCGATCGGTCGACCATCCATCGCGTAAAACTGGACCGCAATCGCCAGCACCTGGACCTGTTGCACGCCTCACGCCGAGAGTGGAAGTCGGAATTGCCGAACTGCCGGCTGGAGACGCTCGAACACCACATTCTCGATCGGCGGCGTGTCGGCGACGTGCCGAGTTGCGACGTGCCCGATCTGTTTCACCACTTCTTCAAGACCGGCAACGCGGGCCCGCTGCGGCCGGTGCTTGAACACAACCAAATCGACCTGATATCGTGCGTGGAGCTGTACGTGCGGCTAACACGGAAAGCGGGGAACTAGTGCCGAGAGAAATGAGAATCGCCGGCCTGGCGGTAGCGGCAGTTTTGTTGGCAGTGGTGGCGGCGCAGGCGGAGTCGGCCGAAGCCAGACCGAGCTTTGACCCGGATGCCTATATGGCGCACGTTCGGTTCCTGGCCAATGACGAGCTGGGCGGTCGCGGCACCGGCTCGGCCGGCAACGATCGCGCCGCGGAGTACATCGCCGAACAACTGCGGCTGGTCGGCTGCCAGCCGGGCGGCGACGACGGCACGTTTTTCCAGTACTTCCCGACGTACGAGACCAACCAACTCGACCGCGAAGCCGCCTCGTTCGAAATCGAAGGAGTGGAACGCGAATGGCCGGTCGGCACCGATTGGACGCCGCTGCCGTTTACGCAGCCAGGCCCGATTGAAGGCCCCGTGGCGTTCGCCGGCTACGGCATCCAGACCCGCGATTTTGGCTACAACGACTACGACGACTTCGACGCCGACGGCAAGGTCCTGCTGATCCTGCGGTACGAGCCGCAGGCGCGCGACCGCCGGGCTGAGTTCGGCGGCGAGAAACCCTCGACCCACGCCTATTTTGCCACCAAGGCCCGCCGCGCTGCCCGCAACGGTGCCGCCGCACTGCTGATCGTTGACCCGCCAAGCTGCCCGGATGACGACGGTGAGTTGTACCCGTTCTCGGCGACGCTCGCGGCCAAGCCGTACGACCTGCCTATGGTGCAGGTTTCCCGCGAAGTGGCGGAAACACTGCTCAAACGCGGTGGTCAACCGCCGCTGGCGGAACTGGAACAGCGCATCACGCGGACACTGAAGCCCGCCTCGGCCGACCTCCCCGGCGTAAGCGTCCGCATCGACCAAGCCGTCCGTACCGGCCCAGTGATGGCTCGCAACGTCATCGGCATCATGCCCGGCGACGGGAGTACCGAGGAGGCCATCGTCGTCGGCGGACACTACGACCACCTCGGCCAGCTCGTCACGCGCGACTCACAGGGCTCACTTGTCGTTCACAACGGCGCCGACGACAACGCCTCGGGCACCGCCGGCGTGCTCGAAATCGCGCGCGTAATGTCCGGCGGCCCGCCACTGCACCGCAAGGTCGTTTTCATCGCGTTCGGCGCGGAGGAAATCGGCCTGCTCGGCAGCAATTACTATGCGTCACATCCGAAGGTGCCGCTGCACTACACGCGTGCCATGCTGAATCTCGACATGATCGGACACCTCTATGGGCGCCGGCTCGCGTTGTCGTACGAGCCGAATAACAAGGACATGCGCGAACTGCTGCGCGACGCCTCCAGCGCGAGCGGCATTCACTACCGCCGATCGCTCATGTTCGCCGGCGGCAGCGATCACGTGTCTTTTGCGCACTCCGGCTGCGACATCGCAACCGTCTTCGCGTGTTCCGGCCTGCACATGCAATACCATCAGCCGAGCGATGACTGGGAGCTGATCGACGTCGATGGCGCGATCGGCATCATGAAGATGATGCACGCCCTGGCCGTCGAGCTGGCCACCGTCGAAGAAGTCCCCCGGCCAGAAGACGAGTAGGAATACTGGAGGCCATCCAGGAGGGGGCCCCGATCAGAGCCGCGACCGTGCCAGGCTGTCGGAATACCACTCGGCGGTTCATTGTGCGAGTAGCGGAGTTGCACCGATTTGGCGTTCGGTAACGATCGCCCTCATTGTCATTCGGAGTGAAGCCGCTCCGCCGGCCGGGGTGTCTCCTTGGTGTCTGTCGCATCCGAGGTATCATGGGCAATGATCGCCCCCACGCTTCGACCAGCGTCGGCGTCGGCCTCCACCTTCGTCCCATCCACACGCCAAACTCATCGACCCCCCAATTACCTAAATGCGTGCTCAAGAGTGTGCGACAACGAGAGCCCCGGGCTTCAGCCCGGACGGTTCGACAATCACAGTGGGCGCTCCATGA
>JAFGRR010000143.1 GCA_016935035.1 Phycisphaerae bacterium
CGATGTCGGTAACCGACCGGGGACGGCCAGCGTTGCCCACATCTTAGGCCATCCGCGCAGCGAGATCCATGACCGCGCATCCGACGGATTGCCAGGGCTCGAAAGCAACGCAAGGGAAGCCGTTGCCACGCCTTGACAGTGCCGCGCGGGTTGCGCCCAGTCGGGCATTCGCCCAGGGAGTGAAACATGCCGGAGAATAACAAGGCACTTACGCCCCAGACACAGTTCTCCGTTTTCCTCGTGAACAAGCCAGGCATGCTGGCGCGCCTCTGCCAGCATCTGGCCAGCGACAAGGTCAACGTCGTTGCGATGAGCATGATGGACTCGACGGAGCACGGCGTACTGCGCGTCGTGGCCGAAAACCCCGACGCCATGCGCACTTCCCTGGCCACCCTCGATCTTCCAGTCGCCGAGACGACGGTTCTGCTCGCCAGCGTGCCAAACCGTCCAGGCGGTCTGGCAGATGTTGTCGAACGACTCGCCTCGGCTCACATCACCGTTAACTACGCCTATCTCACGACCGGCGCACGCAATGGTAAGACCTTCGGCGTATTCCGCGTTTCCGACGCACGCAAAGCCGAGAAGATCCTGGGCGAACGGCGTCCCAAGCGCAAACTCCCGACCAGCGCGCGTGACGCCGCCCACACTCGACGGACGCATTAATCGGTGACCAGCGAGGAACCCACAACGTCCGTGCCGCCAGCCGAACCGGCCCTGACTGCGGCGCATAGCCCGCTCAAGACCAGACTTGTGGCGCTGCTGATCGTATTGGCGGGGGGGGCGGTGCTGGCGGCGGCCATCTGGCTACGCCCGGATCCGCACGGCTACGGGACACACACTCAGTTGCCGTTCCAGGGCCCCTGTGGCTTCATGCTCGTGACCGGCTATCCCTGCCCGACGTGCGGGATGACGACCGCCTTCGCCTATACTGTTCGCGGCCGGCTATGGCACGCCTTTCAGGCCCAGCCGGCAGGACTCATCCTGGCGATTGCGACAATCTTTGTCGTGTGTAGAGCCGCGATCGTAGTGGTGACCGGCCGGCCACCGCGTTTTTGCTGGTACTGGCTGACGCCTTTCCACCTGTTCACCGGCCTTCTGGTGCTGCTACTGGGTTCTTGGGCCTACGTACTGATCGCCGGCCTGATCACCGGCAAATACCCCCTGAAGCAGTAGCGGCTGGTAGGGGCATGCGACAGAATCGGTGGGCTCGACGGCGGTGTTGATGCGTGTGAAACGTGAGGCGGGCAATCGCTTGACCGAGCCGCGCTCGTCAGGAAGCGGTTGACGGGACAACCGCGAGGCTATCGACGCAACCGCTCCCTCACGGTCGCGGCTCGGATCGGATGGTCACGGCCCGGATCGGACGGTCGCGGCTCGGATCGGACCGCCGACTCGGTCATGCCACCGGCTGGTGCGGGTAAAAAGCGGCATGGTTGCCGCCTGAGGCCTTGGGCCATGGCCAGAAAGGCTGTATAGTACAGAACTTCGCGCCCGCGGCTCACACGCTGATCGGGCTCTCGGCACGCTGCGCAGCGTGGAAGGAACTGAATGGCAGACGAGAAAACCGACCAGCAAACGGCTCCCGAGGAGGGCGTCCACCAGGTCTCTGAGGCCGATAAGAAGAAGGCCCGCGCCTGGTTTAAGAAGGCCGCTGACGAGCGCGAACACCGCAACTACGACTATGCCATCGAAGCCTTCATCACCGGGTTGGGGTTCTGGCCCGAGGCCGTCGAGGAAGGCCACATGCCGCTCTACTCGTTGGCCATTCAGCGACTTCAGGCCGGCGGCAAAAAGCCCGGCCTGATGGAAGGCATGAAGAAGTCGATGACGGCCAAGGATCCGTGCAAGGCCATGCTTAACGCCGAGGCGCTCATGGCCAAGGATCCGACCGAGCCCAAATACCTCGAAGGCGTGATGAAGAACGCCGGTCGCGGCGGCTTTTTCGAGACACTTAAGTGGATTACCCCCAAGGTCTTTGACTCGCTACGTAAGGACAAAAAGCCCAACGCCGGTCGCTTCAAGACCTTCCGCCAGGCGCTCGCCGAAGCCGCCGAAAACGCCAACGCCGCCAGCGTGCCATTGATGGCCGCGTATTTCTACGAGCTGGCCGTCAACTCGATTGACTACCTCATGGCCCGCAATCCTGGCGACGACAAGCTGCGCGACGAACAACGCGACCTGTCCGGCCGCCTGACGATTGCACGCGGCAAGTACGGCGAAGCCGAATCGTTCCGCGAGTCGATCAACGACGCCGAGTCCCAGAAGCTCCTGCACGACTCCGAACGCTCCAAGCAGGGCGACGAGACGCTTGAGGCCTTGATCGCCGCCGCCCGCAAGGCCTTCGAGGCCGAGCCGGACGTTCCCGGCAAGATCTATGGTCTGGTTGACGCGTTGCTGCGGCGTGATCGGTCGGACGAGGAGGACGAGGCTATCGAGATCCTCACGAAGGCCTTTGCCGAGTCGAACAACTACGCCTTCAAATCTCGCGCGGACGATATCCGGCTGAAGCAGTTGTTGCGGCAGACACGCCGGTGCCTGGCGAAAGCCGTCAAGACGGGTAGCGACGGTGACAAGCAGCAAGCCCGGCTCGCGGCCTCCGAGCAGGTACAAGCCGAGGTCGCGGTCTATCGCGAGCGCGTCGCCAAATACCCAACGGATCTGCGCGTCAAATACCGCCTGGGTAAGGCGCTATTCAGCGCCCGCCAGTACGACGAGGCGATTCCCGTGCTCCAGGAGGCCCAGGCCGACCCGCGTACGCGGCTTCAGTGCCACTTGCTCATGGGCCGGGCGTTTTTTGAGAACGGTTCGTTCACGCAGGCACGCGAGGTGTTGAAGGAAGCACTCGACGAACACGATACCCGAGACGATGATACTGGTAAGGAACTGATGTACTGGCTGGCCCGCGCCTATGAATCCAATGGCGAGGTCGATGAGGCCAAGGACGCCTTCGGCAAGCTTTTGCGTGTCGACTACAATTTCGCCAAGGGCGACGCGCGCAAACGGCTCGAAGCACTTAAGTAGCATGTAATCGCAGAGAGGAAGCACTAGTGGCTCATTCGCTATCTTCACACAAACGCATTCGCCAGAACCTCAAGCGTCGCATTCGCAATCGGGCACGCAAGAGCGTCCTCAAGGGCCGCCTGCGGCTCTGCGTCGAAGCTCTCGCCAAACGCGATACGCCGACGGCGGAAGAGGCCTTCCGCGATGTATGTCGGGCGCTGGACCGTGAGGCCGGCCGAGGGCTCATTCATCGTAACGCCGCGGCGCGGCGCAAGAGCCGCCTGGCGCGCAAGCTGAACGCCCAGAAGGCCGCCGCCACCTAGCAAACTGTGCGGATCCCACGCGCCCGCCAATCACGCGGGCGCGTCGAGGCGGCTGCGCGCGTCCTGGACGGGTGGCCGCCGCCGGCAGGTTTTGCGAACGGCGATCCCTTGCCGTCAACGGGGGCGCCGGGCGATTCGATGCGGCGTTGCCCACCTGCGTCTGGGTTTCTCTGGGATTCGGATCGTGGGGGCCGAGGTCCGGCCCGTCACACCACATGACGACATTCGCGCATGCACACAGCGTCGCACCCGGGTGAACGTCGCGCAAGCACGCTCATCCCGGTGCGAATGCACCGAAGGCGCACTGTCGCCGCGGAACGTTGGACGATTCCGCTCGGCGTGTGGCCGGATTGTCACGACACAAAGCCAGCCCGTATGGAAGAGGCTCACTCTTCTCTATGCGTACAGGTCAACCTGTGCTCCCGGGTCTTCGCTGGGATGGTTGTCCAGCTCGTTCTGTTCGAGGATTTCGCTGAACTCCTCTGTTGACCCGCGGATCAGCATCAGCACTGCTTCGCTGTGTACGTACCCACGCGTTGGCTTATCGGCGCTGGACGCCTGGTCTTCCTCAACGGGCTCGACCGAGCGATTCTGCACCAACTCACCATCCGCGCGTCGTGGTGGTGTCGGGACCGCAACAGCGCCAACTTCCCATACGGCGTCCATGACGGAACCTCCGATCCGGCGATCGGAAGCCTGCCGCCCTTCACCTAAAGCTGTCGGGTCCGCATACGGTCTGAAGCTATGTATCCTTCAAGCACAGTCTGCGTTTGATTCAGTAGGGCTGTCAAGCAACGTGGGCCAGGCGAATGCGATTACCAGACGCCTGTGCAGCAAGCAACTCGTGCCGAGCGGCAGGCTCGCCTCATCTGGGGGGCGCATACAAAACCAGCAACGATCCCGGCATGCGCGGCCGCTGACATCAGCGCAACGCGGGGTCGGGCATCGCCTAACGCTACTGCTCCGGTAGCGATAGCTTCAGAACGTTACTTGGATGCCGCCGAACAAGTCCGCCAGCGATCCAAACAGCGCGTTCAGAAACTCAGTCAGAAAGCTGAATAGCGAGCTGAGAAAACTGGACAGAGAGTTTCCGATGTCGATGTTCATCGAACGTCTCCAGTGCGCACAACAACACCCGGCCCCATAACAACACCCATTCTAGTTGGCCTGTCAATCCCCCGACAAGGCTTGTGGCCGCCAGTCGCGTAACCACATGATTTCAGACGTGTTGCGACGCGCCGGCCCTGTCAATAAACACATGGGCGTCCCAACCGACAAGCGGCCGGGACGCCCACATGCGTGTCATCAGAATCTCAGACTAGCCGCCGAAGAGGCCGCTGAAAAGGCTGATGATCCACTCAAAGATGTTCGTAATCCAGTCAAACAAGAACATGTTCTGTCTCCCAGACTGCCAACGAGGCATTTCCTGCAAACGACATCATCGCGACGTCGCCGCGCCAATCGTTGCGGTCACACAAAGACCGCGCGGTACGGCAACGCCGCCGTACACCACACAGCGCAATAGGATAAGCGGATTATCGGTGATTGGAAGTGCCCGCAGCCGGTTTTGTTAGCCGATTTCTAGGATACAATCAGTGTGAACTGGGAGCGTTGGAGGATTTGTGACATGCCGATTTACGAATATTGCGCCGCGGATGCCGAGCACGCGTGCGACCACTGTCGCGACGTTTTCGAGGTCGTCCAGTCGATGCGCGCCGAACCGCTCACGGAGTGCCCGGCCTGTCATCAGCCGGTGCAACGCCTCATTTCCCGCTGCGGAATCTGCAAGCAGCCGGAACGCAGTATCCTCAGCGACCGCAACC
>JAFGRR010000144.1 GCA_016935035.1 Phycisphaerae bacterium
CCGTCCGGTGATCATGGGACTCGATCCCGCTGAAGATCACCAGGAGGCCCGGCTTTCATAGTTTCTACGGGGCTGGAGATTGCGCTACTGCTAACCACGGGTTACGTCCCGGCTGACGCCGTGACTCCACCCGTGGCTACACTCCTTGGCCCGGTCGGGGCCGAGGACTGAGGCACTGCTCAAGAGCAGTGGCACGACGGAACGCGCTGCGAGAAGACGTTAGATCTTTGCGAAGCCGTCAGGCCCGGAGACCTGACGCCACTTGGCTGCGCGCTATCCCTTCGGCGGCAGGGGTGGGGGGGCTGAGGCGAAGAGGGACTGCAAGTCCGGCACCTGGCCGGCGGGGATCCAGTTCGGCATGCCTTGTTTCCACACCAACGTCTCGCGCGTGAGTTGACCGGACGCGGCGTACTGCTGCAACGCGTTGTGATCGAATGGACCGGACTGTTGATTGTTGATGGCGACGAAGAACGCGGCGGCTTGCGGCAGCGGTGGGGGAGCGGCACCGGGCTGGGGCTGCATTCCGCCCGCCATCGCCTTGCCCATCTGGTTCGCCATTGCGAAGCCCATACCCATGCCCATGCCGGCGCCGGCGGTGCCGCCGCCCTCGTTCTGGGCCGCCTCGCGAATTGCCTCGGCGGTCTGGTACTGCGTGTATTGCTGCAAGTTGCCGATCACGCCCATGCTGGTGCGCTTGTCGAGGGCCGCCTCGACCGCCGGCGGCAGCGAGATGTTCTCGACCAGCATCTTGGTCAGTTCGAGCCCATAGACCTTGAACTCGTCCTGGATGCGCTGCGTGATGAACTGCCCCAGTTCGTCATAGTTCGCCGCCAGGTCGAGCACCGGGATGCCGCTCTCGCCGAGAATATCGACGAAGCGCGAGACGATCATGTTGCGGAGTTGCGCGGTGATGTCCTCGGTGGTGAAGCGGCCCTCGGTTCCAACGATCTCGCGGATGAACGCCGCCGGGTCGTTCACGCGCATCACGTACGTGCCGAACGCGCGCAGTCGGACGGGGCCGAACTCCTTGTCGCGCAGCATGACGGGATTCTTGGTGCCCCACTTGAGATCGGTGAAGCGTCGCGTGCTGGCGAAGTAGACCTCCGCCTTGAACGGGCTCTCGAAGCCGTACTTCCAGCCCATCAGCGTCGAGAGGATCGGCAGGTTCTTGGTTTCGAGCTCGTACGTGCCGGGCTTGAAGACGTCAGCGATCTGGCCCTCGTTCACAAAGACGGCGGCCTGGCCCTCGCGCACCACGAGCTTGGCGCCGTACTTGATCTCGTTGTTGTACCGCTCGAAGCGGTGGACCATGGTGTTGCTGGTCGGATCGAGCCACTCGATGATGTCGATCAACTCGCCGCGGAGTCTGTCCCAAATGCCCATCGCGATCCCCTGTGAGCTATTGGTCCATGGTTGCGGGCCGGCGCGCGTACGCCGACCTATACCCACTGGATTCTAGCGGAAATGCAGAGGAAGGGGGAACGTGACGGCGTTACACAATTGGGGATAGATTGGAAGCGTGAGAAAGGAGGGACCAACGCAACTGCTAAGGATCGGTGCGGTATTCTCTGTCTGAACCCTGCAAGACAATATGCCCACTCGCTGCCGCTCGGGCTCGGATTGGGGCTATGCGCCGGTTGCGTGTTGGCGGACGCAGGTTAGGAGGTATTTGTAGGACTCCAGTGAGACGGTGGGGGGGACGGAGTGGTCGATGTGGTAGATGTAGCCGCCGTTCTTCATGGCGGCGGGGATTTTGTCGGCGACTTCGCGCTCGATCTGGGAGGGGTCGTTGGTGGCGACGATGTCGGCGTTGATGTTGCCGATGAGGCAGATCTGGTCGCCGAAGGACTGCTTGTATTCGCGCACGTCGTTGCCGGCGCGGGCTTCAAGCGGGTGGATGGAATCGACACCGGCCTCGATCAGCAAGGGGATGAGCTGGGCGACGTTGCCGTCGCAGTGGAACATGAAGCGCATGCCGTTGTCATGGATGAACTGGCCGAGGCGCTGCCAGTGCGGCAGAGCCATGGTGCGGGCCATGCGGGGCGAGAAGAGCATGCCGTTGCGATAGCATAGATCGCTCCAGAACCAGAGGGCGTCGAAGCGATAGCCGCGCGCCAGGGTCCGTTCGAGCATACCGATCAGATAGTCGGTGTACGCCGTGATCATCTCGGAGACGAGCTCGCGCTGGCGCACCATCGCCGCCAGGCCAAGCTCGAAGCCCATGCAGTGTTCGAGCACGAACCAGACGGGTTCGCAGGGGGTGATGGCGATGAAATGGCCGGCGGCGCGGGCGGCCTGGTAGTCGGCATCGGCCACGGGGTTGTTGAACTTGTCCTCGCCGGGCGTTAGTGAGGCGGCGACGCGTTGCCAGTCTTCGCGCGTGCGGATGGCCGGCTCGACCAGCGCCGCCGGCACGGTGGCGTCCTTGAATGCACGCATCGTCTTGCCGTAGCCGTCAACGTAGACGCGCTCGGTCTCGGTCTCTTCGATCGTGCGCTGCGGCAGGCCGAAGGAGGGCTCGAACAGGTCGTTGATGCATACCAGGCGGTCGAGACCGAAGTAGTCGACCAGGTCGGCGTCGGGCGGCAGTCCCTCGTCGCGCCAGCGCGCCAGCGTCTCGGGCCAATACACCAGATCACACATCGGCAGCCGTTCGGGCTGCTGGCGATGCAACGCGGCCAGGAACAATTCGCGTGAAGTCATGGTCGGAAGTGTACGAAGGGTGTGTGGCGCGGGCAATATGAATGGCGAACGCAGAACACAGAATGCCCGGGGGACACCGGAATACGTGCGGCGGCGTCCGTTCTGAACCCTGAATATGCCCCTCGCTGCCGCTTCGGGCTCGGACGGCGTCACTCGGGTCCAAACGGGCGCTACGGCCGGGGCTCGATCAGGCACGTGGCCTGCGCGCTCATTGGCGACTGCGTCAGGTAGTCCGTGAACGTGGCCTCAATGGTGATTTGGCGATGTGCCGGCGGCGTCTGCCATGGGCACCTGATCGTGTAGTGCTGTGTCCAGAGATCGCCGTACCAGTGCTCGGCGGCCTCGGCGACGGGCACCTCGTATTGCCCGAGAAGTGTCTGCCCCTCTGGATTCTGAAGGTCGAAGAGCTTGATCCGCATCGAGCCGGCGACCTTGACGACGTCGCCATCGCGATCGACCGGCTGAATGTACACGGTGACGCCGTCATCGCCCGGTTGGCCATCGTAGTCCGCGCCGCCGGAGAGCGACGCGATCACGATCTTCTCGGGGGCGTAGATGTACTGCAAATCCTCGGGTTTGATTGCGCGGACGGTGGCTAATTGATGGTTCAGCTCGTCGATGGTGACTTGCTGCGCGACTAGCTGGCGGTCTTTCTCGTTGACCGTGTCCTTGAGCTGGCCGATCTCACGGTGCAGTTCGATGTCGCTGGGAGCCGTGCAGCCGATGAGGCCATACATGAGGCAGGCGGCGGTGGTCGCCAGGACTGGCGACCACGCTTGCCGCGTGCGATGTCGGGGGTTAACAGGCTCTGCCACGGTCACACCCCTCCTGACCAGTCTCGGTGCCTTGCTACTCGGAATCCTCGGAGCGCAGCGGGCGCGGCCCGGGCTCGGGCATTGATTCGAGCACGCGGTCGCACAGGCCGTAAGCAATGCTGGTTTCGGAGTCCATCCAGTTGTTGCGGTCGCAGTCGCGTTCGATCACGGCCAGCTCCTTGCCGGTGTGCTTGGCCAGGACCTTGTAAAGCTGCTGCTGCGTGCGCAGGACTTCGTCGAGTTCGATCTTCAGATCGGTGGCCGGGCCGCGGGCGCCGGAGAGCGGCTGGTGGATCATGAAGCGGCCGTGCGGCAGGATGAAGCGTTTGCCGGGGGTGCCGGCCGTCGCGAGGACCGCCGCCATGCTGGCCGCCGCTCCGATGACGTACGTCGCGACTGCGCAGGGCAGATACTGCATGGTGTCGTAGATCGCCATGCCGCTGTAGACCGAGCCGCCGGGCGAGTTGATATACAGGTGGATGTCCGCCTTGTGGTCCTCGTTGGCAAGGAAGAGCATCTGGGCGACGACGACGTTGGCCAGTTGGGCGTCGACCTCGTCGCCGATGAAGACGATCCGATCTTTCAGGAGCCGCGAGTAGATGTCGTAGGCTCGTTCGGCGCGGCCCTCGCGCTCGACGACAATCGGAATCAGTTGCGATGATGGCATGAGCGGGCGTCCTCGCTATTTCTTCTTTTTCTTGTCCGACTGATCTTCTTCGAGGATTTCGTCAATCAGGCCATATTCCTTGGCCTCCGCCGCGTCCATGTAGCGGTCGCGTTCGGTGTCCTTCTCGATCTGGTCGGTGGGCTTGCCGGTGCAGTCGCTGAGCAAGTGTAGCAGGCGGTCCTTGACCTTGAGAATCTCCTCGGCCTGGATGCGCATGTCGGAGGCCTGGCCGCCGAGCATGCCCCAGGGCTGGTGGATCATGACCTTGGCGTGCGGCAGGGAGAAGCGCTTGCCCTTGGTGCCGGCGGCGAGAATGATCGCGCCGCCGCTGCTGGCGCTGCCCACACAATAGGTGGCCACGTCGCACTTGAGGAACTTCATCGTGTCGTAGATGGCCAGGGTGTCGTCAATGTCGCCGCCCGGGCAGTTGATGTACATGTGGATGTCGGCGTCGCGTTTCACCGATTGCAGGTACAGCATGCTCTTGATGATGTGCGAGCAGACGGTGCTGCCGTTGATGGTGATGTGCGGATCCAGCGGCATATCGAGGAAGATGATCCGGTTGTCCAGGAGCATCTCGTTCAGGCCCATCTGCCGCCACTGCTGTGGGCCACCGGATTGGGCGCGAGGTCGCTCGTAATCGGGCCACATCGGCATCGTTCCTCCTTGCGTTTGCCCGCCGCGAAATTGCTGCATCATAATCGCCAGGTTGTCACGCCCGGCGAGTCCGGCCGTCGGCTATTCCGATTCCTCGGTCTTCTCAGCCTTCTTGGCCTTCTTCACTTTCTTCTTCTCGGTTGTCTTGGCCTCGGGCTCAACCTCGACCACCTTGGCATCACGCAAGAGCTGCGCGAGGCACTTGTCCTGGCGGATCTGCTCGGCCAGGTCACCCAGGCGTCCGTCCTTCTGCAACTCGTCCCGGATGCGGTCAAAGCGCCGCCCGTACCGCCGCGCAATCTGTGCGATCGCCGAGTTCACCTCTTCATCCGTGACCTCGAGTTCGAGCTTCTCGGCGATTTTCTCAAGTATGAAGCTGAGGCGCAGATCGCGGCCGACCTGCTCCTGGGTGGTTGTCCGCAGCTCATCCAGGCGGGCCTTGATTTCGTCCACCGGAATGCCGCTCTGCTGGGCTTCCAGCACGCGCCGCGCGAGCGCTCGGTCGATCTGCCGCGAGGAGAGCTTCTCCGGCAGGTCGAACTCGGTGTTCTTCAGCAGGTAGTCGTAGACCTGTTCGTGCTTGGCACGCTCGATCACGTTGTCCTTCTCAGCCTCGAGATCTTCGCGCACGAACTGCCGAAGCTGGTCGGCCGACTCGCAGCCATAGTGCTCGATCACCTGTTCGATCGGCATAGGGGTCAGGCGTTTGATTTCGTGAACGAGGAAGCTGAATTGGCCGGTCTTGCCGCGCAGGTCCGCCCGCTCGTAGTCGTCCGGGATGGTGCAATCGACCGACCTCGTTTCGCTGGCCTTGACGCCGGCCAGCGCCTGGCCCAGGTCTGTCAGAGCGATGCCATCGACGCGCATCGGGCGCACTGACAACGAGGCGTTCTCTTCCTTCTTCACCTCCTGGCCATCGACGATCAGCTTCAGATCGACGACCAACTCGTCGTCCGGCTCGGCGGCACCCTCTGGCTTGGGCTCGTAGCGGCCGTACATCTTCTGGAGGCGTTCTACCCGGCTGTTGACGTCTGCGTCGCTGATCGCGATCACCGGCATCTTAATCTCGATCCCGGTCAACTCTGGCAGCTCGAACGTCGGTCGAATCTCGACCTCACAGGTGTATGTGTAGTCTTCGCTCTCTGGCAATTCGACGTGCTGTAGCGCCTCGCCGATGTCCACCAGTTTCACACCCTCGTCGGTCTCGACGCGGAAGAGCGGGTCGCCCAGTACGTCAAGCTCGTTGTTCTCGATGGCGGCGAAATAGGACTGGCCGATGATCGCCGTCTTGAGTGAGGCGCGGACATCGTGCCCGAACCGCTTCTCGATCAGCCGGCGCGGGGCGTGACCCTTGCGAAAACCGGGAACCTGGGCATCTTGCCGCAGTTCCTCGTAGTTGTGGTCCATGTGGTCGGCGATGACCTTGGCCGGCACCGTCACGCGCAGTTCCTTGCGCAGGGCGCCAATCTCTGAAATCTCGGCCTTGACCTCTTTCTTCAAGTCTTCGAGGAGTTCCTTGGCCTTCTCATCGGCCGCGGCCATCATGTCCGGATCGCCCAGTGCGCCCGACAGTCCGGGATTATCCATCGGTCCATCTCCGTTACTTCGTGTGCTAGGTGAGGGCGACGGCCCGACCGCCGCCAATGCTTGCTGGCGTGGGGCCTGTCAGATCGCCGCGCGGATCACGCCGGCCCGCGCATCAGAGCTCGGTGCCAAAAAACACGCTCACGATCACGCTGAACAGTGTCGCCAGGAACGTCGTGAAGATATTGCCGAAGTCGACCAGTTCCAGGACGCCCAGCCAACTGAAGCAGATGCCGCCGGTGACGGCCGCACTCATAATCTTACGGTACTTCTGCATGGTTTTCATTCTCGCGGTACGCCGGCGGACCGACAAGGTCCGCGCCCGACGCTAGCCCTTGATCAATTCCACGTTGGCACGCGGCACGGTGGCCCGCTCACCATTTTCGAACTCAACCTCGAGCACACGCACTTTAGTCTCGCTGGCGAGCTTCTCCAGTTCCACTGGCAGCCCCACGCACTTGCCGATGCGCCCGAAAAACGGCTCGCGGATCGCACGAATCGGCGTGCCCACCTGGAGAATACTGCTTTCCTCGTCGTTACCGCCGCTCCCGGCGGTCTCGTCCAGCGGAATCACGCACTCGGGACGGATCACGCCGGCGCGAATTTGTGTCGCGCCGTTGAGGCTGGCGGTCTTGCCCTCGCGGCGTTGCAGCAATTCGAATGTCGCCTGCGCCATGCGGATCTTGCCGAAGCCCTCGGTCACCACGACCGTGACGCCCAGCGTTTCCTCGCCGGTGATCGCCACGCCCAGCTCATAGCCGAGGAAATTCCGCAGGTCGGCGTCGTTCAGCCCGCCGCAGATGATCCCCTTCACGCCGTGTTTCACCGCCGCCTTCACCGCGTCCGCCGTCACCAGGCTGCCGCCCACGATGATCTTGTCGGCATGTTCGGGCTTTATGTGATTGGCTTCGAGTACTTCGTCCGGGGCGGACACGGCCATGGCCAACGTGCCGGCTGTTTCCCCGCCGATGCCGAAGATGCCCTGGATGAAGGTGCCGTTGATCTCGACGGTGGCGGATTCGTCCTCGCTGATATCGACGATCTTGCCGCGTGCATAGGCGGTCTTCTGAAGAAGCGTCGGCTTGCCGCGAATGATGACTTGGCCGGTCACGTGTGAGATTGACTCGATCGTGCCGTCGATCGGCGCGCGGATTTCGCTCTTGAAAAACCCGAAGAAGCCCTTGGTGCGTGCGAAGGGCTCGCCCTCGGTGACCTGCTCCCCCTTTTTCTTGAGCATGATCTCGATCAGTTCCTCGGGGGCGATACCGAGCTTGCCCACGACATTGACCGGTTTGACATCGCCGGGTAACTCGGTCTGTGCTACCACGTCGTCGGCGGCCACCGCGTCGCCAACCTTGACCAGCACTTTGCCCTTCAGCGGCAGGCGCCTGACTTTGCGAACCACGGTGTTCTCGGCGACCGACAACCCGGGCGTGTACGCGTACCCCATGAAAATCTACCTCGGTCTGTAACTGCAATGGCGCGGCGCAACGGCGGCGCGAATCCGTAGAGTTACGTTGCCGAGGCAACCTGTCAAGCACCCGGGCCTCCGCCCGAGGCGGAGCATTCGGCGTTATCCCGTAACTGGCACGCGGCGCAGGATTTGCACTGCGGGGCGCGTTCCGCGTTCCGATAGAATCCGCCGGTGACGCCCGCCCGAGCGTCGGCTGCCGAGAAAAACAGCCGTCACCCCCCGCGTACGGCCCCTGGCCGGCCGCTCGATTGTTCTCGCGGCCCGATCTCGATTCCATCCGCGGGTCCGCTGCTGACCGACATCTCAAGCCCGTGTTCCGCCGCGACCGATCCGGTTCGGTGAGGCGACGATAGTTGTGACCTGCCGTTGTCTCAGCAATTCCTGTTACCGGCAGCATGGATGAGCCGGGTTGGACCCCCTGGTCTGGGTATGCGAACCGGACCCCGCGAGGATCGCGGTGAATCGCGAGCTTTGCCCAGGAGGCGACATCCATGGCCGTTCCGCTGCTCACCCGCTACCTACAACCGCTTCTGGCCGGACGTCGAGCTGAGTGTTTTGAGATGATCTCCGGTGCGGTTGCCGAAGGCTGGGATGCCGAGCACCTCATCCGGGATGTCATCTGGCCCTCGATGTCGCAGGTCGAGAGATTATTCCAGAGCGACCGCATCAACATCGCCGCCGAGCACATGGCCACCCGCATCAACCGCACCATTGCCGATCAACTTCAGATGCATCTGCCCCGAGAGACACCGAACGGCAAGCGCATCGTCATCGTCTGCGCCGAGGCGTTCCGCGAGGAACTCGGTGCCCAGATGATCGCCGACCTCTTCCAGGCCAACGGCTGGGAAGCGTTTTTTGTCGGCGGCGGCGTGCCCGACGACGAGGTGCTCGCCATGATCGGCCAGCATCGCCCACACGCACTGCTTGTCTTCGGTGCCGACCCGCGACAGGTTCCCGCCACCCGGCGGATGGTCGAGTTGGTGCGCGAAGTTGACGTCTGCCCGACTATGAACATCGTTGTCAGCGGCGGGGTCTTCAATCGTGCCGAGGGCCTTTGGCAGGAAGTCGGGGCCGACGCCTTCGCCGCAACCGCGCATGAGGTGCTTGACCTCATCAACAACCTGGCGCCGCGCGTGCCTGGTCCGCCACGCCGCGGCACCGTCAAGAAACGCCAGCGCCGGCGTCGCAACGCCCAGCCGCCCGTCACCAAGTCGATCTCAAAGGCCGAGCTGACCATGACTGCACTGCCGGACGTCGCGGTGACTCACCAGCGAACCAGCACCAACCGACTGCCCGACGTATAACACGGGATCCACAGAAGCTGATCGGTTCCCGCGCCCCCGCGCGGGAACCGGTTGGCCCACCGCGTCCCCCCCCCCGATCAGAGCCCGAGCCGAAGCGAGCGGGCATATTGGTCTTTCGTTTCTGTGTTTCTACTTTCCGTTCCGCATTTCCCCCACCCCGATTGCCGACGCCGTCGCGTGCTGTCTCGTGTGTGAGATCGATATCAACACGCGTTCGATACCGCGCGAGCGGGCCAACTGCTCAGCCGCGCCGTGCAGAGTAACGACCGGCGCGCCGAGCGCATCCGGTAGAATCTCCATCTCCACCCAGCGCAGCCCACCGCGCAACCCCGTGCCCAGCACCTTCAGAATCGCCTCCTTAGCCGCGAAACGCCCGCTCAGTCGCTCAATTGGCGTCTTGCAGTTCAGACAGTGCTCGCGTTCGGCGGGGGTGTAGAGCCGATCGACGAACCGGTCGCCGTGATCCTCCCACATGCGTCCAATTCGCGCGCATTCGACGATATCGATTCCATGTGCTATCACGCTCATCGCGATCATTGTCGGCGACGGTGCCATCCGCGACAAGCCAGGCGGCGTGCCCCGCGTGGTGGCCACCCCCGGTGGCGGCCGCAGTCCTTGGGCAGCGTTGCCGCGGCAGCATCGGCAACGCGCAACGACAAAGACGACCGACGAGACGTTGGCCGCCACGTGACACCGTCATACGCCGGGTTGCACGATCTCCAACGGCCGCCGCGACGATCGGCGGTTGCGTCGGATGCGGCCACTGTGGACCTTGGACAGGGCTCGTTCGCACCGCTAGCATGCACCTCGGCACATGTTCAAAACCGGCTCCGGTGAGGATCCAATGCCTATGTGCAACGCTGGAAAAGGGGTCGTGGCGGTTTATCCCGGCTCGTTCGACCCCATTACTTTCGGTCACCTGGATGTCATTCAGCGCGCGGCGCGACTCTTCAACGAGGTGGTCGTCGGCATCGGCCGGAACCCGAACAAGCAGGAGCTATTCACACCCGAGGAGCGACTCGAACTGATTAGTCCGCACACCGTCGAGACGCCGAACGTCAGGGTTGATATCTACAGCGGTCTGACGATTGATTTCGTGCGACAGTGCGGCGGCAACGTTCTGCTGCGCGGCATCCGCGACGTCAACGACCTGAGTCACGAATTGCAGCAGGCCAACGTAAACCGCATGATCGGTAATATCGAGACGATCTTCATGCTTACGGGCGACGAATACGTGCTGACGTCCAGCACGTACATCCGGCAGATCTACGAGTTGGGCGGCCGCAGCGAGGCTCCCATCCAGAGACTAGTGCCGCCGAACGTCGTCGCCGCCATGGAACACAAACTGGGCAAGCCATGATTCGCCAAGCAGTTGTGATTGCGTGCGTCGCGCTGTGCGCGGTGCTGGCGCCGGCGGCCGCGCCGGATACGGACAAGGAAGCCGGCGAGCTGCGCAAGCTCGTGGACCGCATAGCGCGCGGCGAGGATGACCAGCAGGAACTGACCGACGAGTTGATCGAGCGAATCGTAGCGCCCCTGGCCGACGCGGTAGGGCCGCTGGACAATCGCCCGCTGGCGGAGCAACGCCGGGTTCACGCCGCCCTCAGCCGCGTGACCGCCCGGCTGCGTATCTGCCTGCATCGGTTGAATCTTCCGGTCGAGGACCGGACGCTGTTTGACGAGTATTGCCGTCAGCATCCGGAACTCGTCGAAGAGCTGTACGCCGACCAGCCCGAGCAGCGTATCGCGGCCCTCAAACGCGTGGCCCTGGAGCCAGAGACCGGCGCCGGCGTACTGATCGTGGCGAAGATCGACGACTGGGACAGCGGCGTATCGGACGAGGCCTTCAACATCGCC
>JAFGRR010000145.1 GCA_016935035.1 Phycisphaerae bacterium
CACTCTCGCTGACCATCCGGGAAGCCCAGGAGATGGTCGGCGCCGCCCGACGCTACGGCACGGTCTTCCAGACCGGCTCGCAACAGCGCTCCTGCCCCGAGTTTCTGCAAGCCTGCGAGTTGGTCCGCAACGGCTACATCGGCGAAGTGAAATCGGCACACGTCGAAGTAGGCCCGTGCTCGCGTCCCGAGGAACTGCCCGAAGAGCCGGTGCCACCGGGCTTCGACTATGACCGCTGGCTCGGCCCCGCGCCTTGGGCACCCTACAACAAACGGCGCTGCGGTTCGCATTACAGCGACGGCTGGCGACGCTTCCGTGATTACTCCGGCGGCAAAATGACCGACTGGGGCGCCCACCACTTCGACATTGTCCAGTGGGGTCTCGGCATGGACGATAGCGGCCCCGTTGAAATCGTGCCGCCCCCGGTCCAAGGCCGCGCCAGATGGGAAGACTATCCGCAAATTGTCGATGGCTCGGGCGCCACGGAACTTGACCCGACGCGCGGGCTGATCTTCCGCTACGCCAACGGCATCGAGGCCGTCAAGGACGGGAATTACGGCATCAAGTTCATCGGCACCGATGGTTGGATCGAGGTCAGCCGCGGACATCTCAAGACCGCGCCGGCGTCACTAGCGACGCACAAGATCGGGCCGAACGGAATTCGCTTGCACAAAAGCACAAACCATCACCAGAACTGGTTCGACTGCATCCGCTCGCGTCGCCGCCCTGCCGCCGACGTCGCCATCGGCGCCCGCTCGGCGACCGTGTGCCACCTCGGCAACATCGCCCTCTGGCTCGACCGCCCCATTCGCTGGGACCCGGTCAAACAGGAGATCGTCGGCGACGCCGAAGCCAACCGCTGGCTCGACCGGCCCAAGCGGGCACCGTACCGGCTGTGATATGACGAGACGCCATAGGAGGCGTCGGGTTTGTGTCCGCCGGCGGTGTCTACGTGGAACGCGGGGAACGCATCTGGCACCTGCGTCGGCCGCGGGGGAGCGACGCTACGCGGAGGGCTGACGCCGGCGCGGTGGCGTTGTTGGTGCCCTACGTCGGACGCGGGGGGCCGACGCTATTACAGTCGAGGGCACGCACACGAAACGGGCGATTGGGGTATGTCCCCGCGTGCGTCTCGGCGTACAATGCCGCTCATGTTAGCCCGGCTCCACAGCATGGCGCTGCTGGGAATCGAGGCCCGTTCCTGCGAGGTGGAGGTTGACGTCACGGGGCGGGGGATGGGATTCCCTACGCTTGTCGGCCTGCCTGACTCCGGCGTCAAGGAAAGCATCGACCGCATCCGCAGCGCCCTGACCAACTCCGGCTTCGCCTCGCCACGCTGCAAAGTCATTATCAACCTGGCGCCCGCCGACATCCGCAAGGAAGGCCCCGCGTTTGACTTGCCGATCGCGCTCGGCATGCTGCTGGGAGACGACCAGATTCGCAGCCCGCTTGGCACGGAATACCTGGTCGCCGGCGAGCTCGCGCTTGATGGCCGCGTGCGACCGATCAAAGGGGCGCTGTCGATGGCGTTGATGGCGCGCGAGCAGGAGTTGTGTGGCCTGATCGTGCCGCGCGAAAACGCGGAGGAGGCCGCCGTCGTCGATGACCTGGAGGTCTACCCGGTCGCGTCGTTGACGGAGGCCGTCGGCTTCATCGCCGGCGAACTGCCGCTTGAACCATTCACGCTGGACCGCGAGGCACTCTTCGCTCGGGCAGCACAATACGACGTAGATTTCTCCGACGTGCGCGGCCAGGAGCACGTCAAGCGTGCCCTGCTGGTCGCCGCCGCCGGCCGGCATAACGTCCTGATGATCGGCCCGCCGGGGACGGGCAAGACGATGCTCGCCAAGCGCCTGCCGACCATCCTGCCGCCGATGACCTTGCAGGAATCACTCGAGACTACGCGCATCTACTCCGCGTCGGGCAAGCTCAATCACGGCCTCGGGCTGCTCGCCACGCGCCCGGTGCGCAAGCCGCACCATTCGGTCAGCACCGCCGCCCTGGTCGGCGGCGGCACCGTCCCGACCGCCGGCGAGGTCTCGCTCGCACATCATGGCGTGCTGTTCCTCGACGAGTTCCCCGAGTTCAACCGCACCGTGCTGGAATCGCTGCGGCAGGTCATCGAGGATGGCACCGTCACGATCGCGCGCGCCCATAGTTCCGTCGAATTCCCCGCCGACTTCATGCTGGTGGCGGCCATGAACCCCTGCCCGTGCGGCTACTTCACCGACCCGCGGCGACAGTGCAAGTGCAGCGCGCCGCAGATTGACCGCTATCTGGCGCGCATCTCCGGCCCCTTGCTAGAACGCATCGACATCCACGTCGAGGTGCCCGCCGTCCCGATCAACGCCCTGCGCGACATGCAACCCGGCACCGACAGTGCGACGATGCGCGCCAGCGTCGCGGCCGCGCTGGACCACCAACATGAACGCTTCGGCCACAACTCCACGATGTCCAACGCCCGCATGACCTCGCGGCAGTTGCGCAAGTTCGCCCCGTTAGACACGGACGGCGAGCGCATTCTACGCCAAGCCGTAAGTGAGCTAGGCCTCAGCGCCCGCGCCCACGACAAGGTCCTCCGCGTCGCGAGAACAATCGCCGACCTCGCGGGCGAAGAGAGCGTAAGCGCGACGCATCTCTCCGAAGCGATCCAGTACCGGCGGCTTGATAGAAGTCTGTGACGTTGAGTCGCAGATGGCCGATATCCGGTGCTTGTCGCGATATCGGATACACGAATGGCAAAGAGCCAGGCACCCCGAGGCATAGCCGCGCACCGGCGAATGACCCCGCACAATCACTCAGACAAGCGCGGACATCGGGCAACCAGACGCGTCTTGTGGCAAGATCGGCTCGAAGTTGCTTGCCGGTCGGGCCGCGCGCAGGTTCCGCACGAGTCCGCAGAGCGGACGCCGGACATCAGACATCGGAAAGCCGGCTTCGACGGACTCGATGACGCGAACGGCGAGCTTCAGGAGCGATGGGAAGCCGCATGATGGAGCCTCGGCGCAGATGTGCCTGCACAGCATCGACAGCATCTTGCGGTCGGCGGATGCGAATGCCTCCATAAGATGCTCAATGGTCCCGCGGATTCGCGCCACGTAGGTATCAACCAGTTCGTGCGACGCGGGGTCGTCGTCGAGGGCGCTCACCAGGGGCGGCGGTCTGACCATGTGAACCAGTTCGCTGATCTGCTCGACTGTGATTGGCTTGGACACGAACGAATCGCAGCCGACCGCGATACAGGCATCGCGGTTCTCCTCCTCGGACGTGGCGCTGACAACCACGATGGGCTGGATACAGCCGCGTTTGCGCAATGTCTGCGCCACCTCGATGCCGTTCATCCCGGGCATCTCTATGTCGAGCATCACCAGGTCGAAACAGTTGTTAAGACCCTCCTCGACCGCCTCTTGCCCGCTTTGAACGCAGACGACGTCCGCGTCGTACTTGGGCAGCAGCGCCCGCATTAGCGTGCAGATAGCCGGACTGTCGTCAACCACCAGCACTTTCGTGCGCCACGCACCCGGCGCGTATCGCACGACGTCGATCGGTTTGACCAGGCGGATGCAAAGGTCCCATATGTCGGCGTGACCGTTTAGCGGCGCGCAGCCGCCGACCTCGCCCTTGCACACTTGCCAGCCCCCGGTGGTGTCGATGGGGTAAACGTCACAGGGCGTACCTAGAGGGATACTGCGGGGTGCGAGCACGGCCAGACCATGCTGGCTGATGGCGCGGGCATGCACGACGACACGGTTTGTTTCACCGCCAGTGCGACGCACATCCAGGTACAAAGAGCGTGCGCGATACGGATATTGCGGCTCGGCCGGCAAATCAGGTCGATGCCCCGCTGGACATGGCTGCGCATCGAGCTCGTTGAGCAATTGAGTCAGCGAATGTGAGTCAAGCCGAAGAGCCTTGGCACCCATGCGCGCCATCCCTCAAGAAACCCGAGGATCCTTGCGCCGATCGCCACTTCCCCAGGCGCCGGCAGGAGTGCCCCGCGACGCACAATGGTCATCGTCTAGGCCGGTCTTGCACTTGAGGATAACCGCCGCCGAGGGCCCGCGCGCGGAGCGTCCCCCGGTTGATTTCGTACGCCGGCGGGCAAGGGCCGATAGAGGGGCGGCGCGCAACACGCCGCTGCCGGGCAATGGGCACGACAGCCAGACGAACAGGATTATGTAATCAGTGTGCTCAAGACTGGAAGCTATCCCAAAACCGAACCGAGCCGCGCCCGTAATGAAGCGGTTGAGTGAGAAACCGTTTACTTCACGGCACAACCGCTCCCTCATGGTCGCGGCTCGGATCAGAATCGCGGTTTTGGGATAGGTTCTAGTCACCTCCTCCCAGAACGTGCCCGGCGGCGCTATCATGTGCACGCGCCCATGCAGCACTGGCAGGCGCGCCACCCGTACGCGTGAATGCCCGCATCAGCCGGCGGTGAAGAGCAGCGGAGGACCCGAACGTGTCACAAGTCCGTGATCACCTCTGGATCTGGGCCCACGAGGCCGGCAGTCACACGACCGCCGAGTGGGGCGTGCCCGAACCTTCGCGCATGACGCCGGTCGAGGGAGCCGTTTATCTCGGCGTTTCAAACGTGATTCTCGTGCGCTACAACGGCCGACCGGCGCCGCCCTACCACCAGTATGCCTTACCGCTGCGCGCCATGCGCGAGGTGGTCTGGTCCGTCGTCGGGGCCGGCGCTTCCACCAATCCAGCCGACCGCGCGGCCGTGATCGCCTTGCGCGATGAGCTGCCCAACCTCACCGGCGTCATGCTCGATGACATGTTCGGCGTACCGGCCGACAGCGAGCAGGTAGCGGCACTATCGCTCGCCGAAATACGCGAGCTGCGCGGCGTGCTCCGGGGCCCCGGAAGACCGCTTAACCTGTGGGGTGTCACATACAGCCACGAGCTGACGCGCCCCATATCCGAGTACCTGTCCCTGTGCGACAAGATCTCGCTCTGGACATCACAAGCCAGCCAACTTGCGCATCTCGAGCGCCACCTCGTCGCGCTCGAGAAACTCGCGCCGAGCGCCGACAAAGTCCTCGGCTGCTATATGTGGGACTACGAGCCGAAGCAACCCATGTCAGTCGCCAGCATGGAGTTGCAGTGCGAACAAGGCCTGCGCTGGCTGCGTAACGGACGCATCAGCGACATGATCTTCCTAGCCACCTGCATCTGCGACCTGGACCTCGACGCGGTTGAGTGGACCCGCCGCTGGATTACGGACGTCGGGTGCCAACCGCTGTAGGAACAATCGTGCACCGATCGTCGTCTACGCTTTCGTCCGGTGGTGATGCCGGCGGGCTTCATCCAGACGACGCTTCAGTCCCGCGGACAAGCGGCTGCGGAATCGTCAACGTGAACTCCGCCCATTGGCCGTGCTCTGACTCCGCGTCCATGCGACCGCCGTGCATATGGGCGATGCGCCACGAGGTGTACAGCCCGACACCCGTGCCGCTCTTCTTCATCAGTGTTGGCGTCTGAAGCCGTGAGAACTTGCGGAACAACTGATTGCGTTGCTCGGGCGTAAAGCCCTCCCCCTCGTTCCGCACCGCCAAACGCAGCCGCCCACCCTCAAGCTCAACACCGATCCGTATCTCACCATCCTCATGCCCGTACTTGCCGGCGTTCGACAACAGGTTCACCAGCACGATCTTCACCAGCGACGGATCAAGCTCCACCGGCGGCAGGTCGGGCGGAATCGCCCGCGTGATACGTCCACCCCGCGCCTCCAGTTGCGCCCCGACGATCTGAATCGCCGGCTCTACGACGTCCTCGACCAGGTTCACATCACTCCGCGCGTGTAGTGAGACCTGCCCACCCTCCATCCGCGCCAGCTCGAGATAGTCGCCCACCAACCCGAGCAGGTAACGCCCCTTGGCAACCATCTTCCTCACCAACTCCAGTTGCTTCTCTTCGAGCTGCCCCACATAACCGTCGATCAGCAGCCCCGCGTCCATCAGCATTGACCCCAGTGGGCTTTTTAGCTCGTGCGTCACAAATCCGAGCAACTCAAAGTACTGCCGATTCGCCTCCGCCAACTGCTCGATGCGATACGCCTTCTCAACAACCTGCCCCAGCCGCTCGGCGATCGCCGTGTGAAACCGCACCTGCAGCTCGTCATAAGCGTCCGGCACGCGTGCACTGCGAAACAGCAGCCCCACCGCCCGCCCGTCGACCATCAGCGGACAAGTCAGGCTCGACCGCACACCCTCGCGTGCCAAAATCCTGGTCGAGCGGCTGTCCGGATGCTTTCGCCCGTACTCCGCCAAGTCGCTGATGACCCGCGGCGTGCCACGCTCGATCACGTCCTGCAACGAGCTCCCCGCCAAATCCTCGGCGTACCCGCTCTTGAGCAGCAACGGCTCGTAGAACGCCCGCGTATACCGCGAAACCACGCGCCGCCCGTCCTCCTCGACAAAGGCGAGCGAAAACCGATCACACGGCGCCACCTCGCGCAGTTTCTCCGCCAGAAACGTGAGCACCGCCTCCAGCGAATCTCGTGCGCCGACTTTCTCGTTGATCGTCGCCAGTATCTCGCGCTGCCGATCCGTAAACCGCGCCCGCCCCAACTCCGCCGCGCCAACTGTGTAATAGCGAACAGTATCCATCACGTCCCTGATCACCCCCAGGTCCAAAGCGCCAGTCCGCCGAGCATTGTACCGACCGCCCCCACCCAAACCACCAGCGGCGCCGCTCGCGCCGTTCTCCGCGGCCCCATACCATCGAATTCGGTGGCCCGAAACACGCAGTCAGGCGTCCATCGGCGTGCGTTTTCGCCGACGGATCGTCAGGCCGATCAACACGACTCCGCCGACGAAACCCGCCAGGTACGACGCCGAGTCGGCCCAGAGGACGGCAAGCACGCAAAGTCCAATGATGCGCAGGTATTCCATACCCACATCCTACTCGCGGCATCATGAGAGATCACTATGTGCGGCGAACACAATCGCGGCACTCGTTGGAGCGAATCAAACGCCGCGTTTATACTCCGCTCATAAGAGTGTCCGATCACGATAGGCGCGAGCAGTGAGCCGCGCCGGCCCCGGGCACCTAATCCACAACCCGCCATCGTGAGTTTGCGTCAATGAAGCAGCCCGACGATTCCCCAGCACAGTCCACAACTCAGAACTCCCTCGTTGACGGCGATCGCCGTCGGTTTCTGCAATGGTCGGCAACCACGCTCGGTGCCGCATGTTTCGGCTCGTTTCTCACCAGTTGCGCCAGTACCGGTCGCACCGGCAACGAGAATGCGTCGCGGCGCGATAGCCAGGCGCGTTTTGCCGGCAATCGCTTGCTCATTGGTGACGAGTGCGTCGGCGAAATAACGCCGTTCACCGCGACCGACCTGGTTTGCCGTGATGATATTCGCGACCTCGGCGACGGTGTCTTCGAGTGGACGCGCACGATCACGCTCGGTAGTGGCGCATCCCCGCGACCAGTTCGTCTGACGCTCGACTTTGTCGCCGCCCACAATCC
This sequence comes from Phycisphaerae bacterium, assembly GCA_016935035.1. Classification (GTDB taxonomy): domain Bacteria; phylum Planctomycetota; class Phycisphaerae; order UBA1845; family Fen-1342; genus JAFGRR01. The sequence continues at coordinate 7,486 of JAFGRR010000145.1, forward strand.
TACGTTCTCGCTGATCCCAGCGATCTCCTATAACGGAAACCCCTGGGGCACCGGCAGGGAACCCAAAGGCTTCACGCAAGACGGCGAGCCGTGGTCGTTCGCTTTTCACCGCAGCGCGGTCCCCGGCGGCACCTACTCGGAGGGACCACGCTGGGCCGTCGCGCTATGGGCTACAGGAAGCACGCCGCCGCGCGGCGGATCCTGCTCGCTGATTCCCGACGAAAACCACACAACGCATCGCCTCATCTGGCCGGAAGAGGAAAGACCGCGGACCTACACCAACCGCGACAAGTACGGCCCGCCATGCATCGAGACGATGACCCTACAACCCGGCGAGAGCATGACCGCGACCGCGCATGTCTTCGCCGCACCAGTCCAACAACCCAGGACCGCCTGGCAGCGTTGGATCGACGCCTGCTGGTCGCGTGTCGAGCACGACGCGCCGCCGCTTCACTCGGCGGATGAGCTGTGGGCCCTCGGCGTACACTTCGCACGCGAGCGGCTATGGGCGGAAGAAGGTGTTTTTCGCGGCTTCTCGATCGGCTTGCTGCACAACGAGCAGGGCTGGTATCAGCGCACAAGCCACAAGTACGAGATCGGCTGGGCCGGACAGAACGCCTCGCTTGCCTGCGCCCTGCTCGAGGACCATCTTCGCACCGGTGACCAAGCCTCACTGGACAAGGGGCTGGCCACGCTCGACACCTGGGTGCAGCACGGGCGCTTCCCTTGCGGCCTGGTTTACGCGGTTATCGACCCGGTGCTCGACGGCTCAGCCCCAGGCTGGCTCGACGCCTGCAACATGGGCAATGCCGTCGAGTGCTATCTCGAGGCGTACGAGTTGGCGCGCCAGTGCGGCAAAGACAAACCCGAGTACCGCGAACTCGCGCTCGGCATTTGCGATTTCATGCTGAAAACCCAACAGCCGGACGGCCGTTACGGCCGAGCTTGGAGCGCCGACGGCAAGCGCATCAGCCCTGACGGCACGATTGGCTGCTTCATAGTGCCGGCGATGATCGCGGCCCACCGCGCGACGGGTCGGCGCGAATACCTCGAATCAGCCGCACGCGCCTATCGAGCGTACTACGGCGGCCTCGCCAAACATGCCTTCACGACCGCCGGCGCGCTAGACACCGATTGCATCGACAAGGAATCGGCCTGGCCGCTGATGGACGCCGGCCTGGCTCTCTTTGACATTACCGGCGACGAGTTCTATGTCGACGCAGCCGAGGACGCCGCCTATTACACGGCGACTTGGCAGTACTGCCACTCGGTCCCGGTTTCGCCCAACTCGATGTTCGCCGACATGGCGTATGACTCCTTCGGCGGAACGGCCGTCTCGACACAGCACCATCACGTCGATCCATATGGCGTGCGTTTTGTGCCTGTGTACCTGCGACTGGCCGAGTTGCGCAACAATTCTCTCTGGGCCAAGCGCGCACGGGCACTGTGGCGCAACGGCATGATGGGAGTGTCGGACGGAACGCTGAAGCTGCGCGGGGTTGTATTGCCGCGCGGCGGGCAGTGCGAGGGCTATTTCCAAACACGCTGGGTCAGCCAGGGCAATTGCTCGCTATGGCTGGTGGCGTGGCCGACGGCGTTTCGGTTGGAAGTGCTAAGACGTATGAAGAACTGGGATGCTCTCAACACATGACACTCAGCTGCGGCCATCGCCGGCCCCGCAATAGAACCTATCCCAAGACCGCGATTTTGATCCGAGCCGCGACCGTGAGGGAGCGGTTGTGCCGTAAAACCAACGGTTTCTCAGTCAACCGCTTCCTTACGGTCGCGGCTCGGTTCGGTTTTGGGATAGCTTCTAGTCATCTCACGCCGACCACTTCTGTCGCTGAATTGCCGCGTGCGCGAAAATGAGCCCGGGCCGCGCCCACCGATTGGTGGCGAGACCCGGGTCGTGCACACATGCTTCGTTCTGCTATCCGCTAGCGGCGGCGAAGCAGAGCCAGGATGGAGAGGAGCAACAACGACGACGGTTCGGGAAGCGGCACGATCGCGATGTCGCCCGGCTCGACCGGCGGATAACCGTAGGCGCTGCCGCTGAAATACTCGTTCGGACCGAAATCGGGGCCCAAAACATAGCTCGAGCCATCGGTCGTGAACGTATTGATCTGGCTGAAGTAGTCAGGGAAGACGCCCTGGCCGACAGCGGCGTGATAGCCCATATCGTCGCGCGACCAGTCGATTGTCATACCCTGCGAATAGCCGGTGTCCTGGGGCAGCAAGTACAGCTCCGACATCGCCATTCCATTGCTCTTGTAGATCTTGTCGACGTTGTTGTCGTGGATGTAGAAGTTGCCGTCCGAATCAATTGCCAGACCAATCGCACGCGGCGTGGCGGGCATGCCGGTGAAGTTGCCCACGTGGGTGGTGGCGCCGGTCGCCACATTGATGCTGTACAGGCGCATGTCCGCACCCTGTGAGCGAATACCGTACATCTTGCCATCGACCGGGTTGTACGCCAAATCATCGAGCGACTGGTAGCTGTTCCCCACCAACGTTGCCTGCCCCGTGGCAGTGTCAACGGAGTAAAGGCCGCTCGCGGCACCGCCTGTGCTCTTGTACAAGGAGGCATAGGCCCAGAGGTTGCCATCGGCGTCGAAGTCCATGCCGCCGAAGCCGATGTCGTTGACGCCCATCGAGCCGACGATCTCGAAATTCGCGGGATCATCCGTGTCGAACCTGATCAGTTCGTCGGGGCCGTCAAAAGGAAACGGTCGAGGCAGAGCGTTCGGGGCGTAGGCTACGACGCCGTGGGCTACTGTTGCCGAGCAGGCGAGCACGAGTGCAAATGCAAGCAGTTTACGCATTGGGAATCTCCTCTATACAACTCGATTCGCTTAGCGGCGACGCAACACGAGGCCAATACCGACGAGCAGCAGTCCCAGCGCGCTGGGCTCCGGCACGTTGGCGCGGAAATCGTCCAAGGTGACGCCAAGGCCGGGGCTGGCAGCGGCGTGAATGTCGATGGTCGCAATCGGCGTGTCGCTGTGCCAGCCATACCAAGTCCACTGAGGATGAGTCAGCGGAAAGGCCATCGAGTCGATCACAGCCCCACCGGCGTCTTTGAACGTAATTGAGCTACCCTGGAGGTCGTCCGCGGTCCCGAAGAACCCGCCGAAGTCAACAACCGGCGTCGTGAAGTTGATCGTAAACCACCCGGTTACCGAACCACCCATCAGGTTACCGTTGTAGGGATAGATTGACTCACCAGTGAGGCCACTCTGGAGGCTGTAGGCAATCATGATGGTGTGTGCAAGCGAGTCATCGACCGTGGCCGCACCACCCATGATGCCCAGGGGCGACTGGTAGCCTCCCGGGCTTCCAATGCCCTCGAAGCCCTCATACAGATCGCCTGCGAACTCGCCGATGGCGACCACGCCAGCGTTGGCTGAAGCAACCCCGAACACCATGAGTGCAATAAGCAGAGATCGTCGCAGATTCATTCCTCACCTCCTCGGATATGCATGTCGTTGACGCGCTACAAGCGTGTCGATTGAACTCATCTTAGGGAATTGCGAATCCCCGTGCAAGAATCTTCACAGATTACCGCAAAAAAATTCGCAGGGAAACTACTGGCGGAAATCGTCCTTCAAGTTACAATAGGGACCGATGGGACCGTCAGGCAATCGGAGGAGAGAATGCCGACCGCAGCGCCGCCACCACCCACGCCAGCATTTCCCGTCCACGCCCGCGGCGTGATGCGCTCGGTGCGAGGAGCATTCTCCGAGTTAATCACCGATGTCGGTGCCAGCCCCCATGATTCCCAGGGCCTCAGCCGCGCATGTGGATTGAACAAGAACCTCGCGTGGAAGGTCTCAAAGCTGATTCAGACCGAGGATCCGGCGGTCGCCATCCAGCAGATGCCTGGGTCGGGCGGCATCGAGATCTTCCTGCGCAGCATGGAGCGAGCCGGCGCCCGAGAAGCCCTGCTGAAGACCGCCCGTGACGCCATCCGCGACTTTGACAAGCTGATTCAGTTGCATTCGGGCGACCGGGCTACACTCGAAATGATGGGCAGCGCCCTCAGCAGCACCGGTAGACAGCAACGCGATGAGTATCACCGCAGGCTGCTCTTCCAGGGCGGAAGCTACGTCTGGGGCGCGCAGGCCCGCGTCATGCTCAAGGTCGGCATCGTGGGACGTGGTAAAGCTGACGGACTGTTGGACTTTCTCTCTCTCAGTGCCTTGGTAGGTTTTCGCCGTCTACGTCCCGACGTAACCTGGACGATGGCGGCCAGGCGGGCCCGCCACGATGATGGCAGCCCGATGTTCCCGCCCGGCCCCGAACCCATTGATCCAAACAGCGCCGGCGATGACAAGGCACCGCTGATGCTGGACTTCTGCTCAGGACCGTTGCCGCATCTGCGTCGCGTAGAGGATGCGACCGGGATCAGTTTCGAGTTGCCCGAAGGTCCGGTGGGAAACACCGGGGCGCTAACATGCGTAACGGGGACGATTCAGCGCGGCATACCCTACTACCGCTCGCCGTCCAATGAGATGGGTGAACACCGAGCAACGTGCGACCTGCCGGCTGAGTTACTGCTCTTCGATCTCTTCATCCACAACAGCTTCACGTTCGCGATGCCGCCCGAAATGGGGCTCTACAGCGACCTGAACACGTTCGGACCCTACCCTGGACGCGGACGCGACTTCAACCGGTTGCCGATCTACGAAACCCTTCAGGATCTTGGCTGTGGACCGCTGCCGCTGGCGACGCCGGACGTGGCCAACTACAACCAGATGGTCCAGACCATGTTCGACCGCGTCGGGTGGCGTCCAACGGACTTCCGCGGCTACCGCGTCAAAATCGCCTACCCGGCCTGCCCCGCATCGGTAGTGCTGCGCTACGACCTGCCCGAAGCGCCGTAGAGCCACCAGGACTAACAATCATCACGGATTGAGGATGAGCCGGCGCACTGTCGCGAGACGGCTTCCGCATCTTGCGCGCCCGCATCGTAGCTGATGACGTTCCACGATCTGGCGATGAGGACGCCGCGTCGACTCAGGCAGCCTGCTCCAATTCCTCGACGATCTCTGCTGGAATGTCGGCGTTCTTGCGACCCACTATCGCCACGTATTGCAGTGGATCTCCGCTGGTGGCCACACGGTGTTGGTAAGCGATCTGGTGAGACACGGACAGGATGCCATCCTTGATCATGCACCGGATCAAGCGCGAGAAACCCGACGAATCGTTGCCACGCAGGAAGGCTTCCTTAATGTTGAAGGCGACCAGGCCACCCTGGTCGATCAGTCGATAGGCCTCGGCAAAGGCGAGCGGCGGAATATCCCCGAACCCAAGCGCGGCTACACAGGTCAGGCAATTGAATCGGTAGTCCTTCAGAGCACGCCGCTGGTCGGCACCCAGCTTCGTCATGTCGGCGACGAGATAGTCGGTGTATACGCCGGGACGGTCGCGAAGCGTGGCCTCTCTCGCGGCGTCCACGATATCAACGCCTACGATCGTCTTGACGCCCATGTCGGCGATTTCCGCGCCGACCATGCCGTTCCCGGCCCCGAGGTCGAGGACGCGAAGATTCGCCGGCGCGATACCCTCTGATTCCACCAGTTGCTGCAAGAGCTGGCGAACAGTAACCGGCGAATCGCATTCGAGGATGTCGTAGAAGATCTTCTCATACAGGCCCGGCACATCGTATATGTCCGCGTAGTCGTGAAAGCGGAATTCGCGCCAACCGTCGGCGGTTTCGACCAAGCACCACTCGCTATCCTGCGTCAGTCTCAGGCTTGGCTCTGGCAGTGCGACGCGCAGATCCTCGCCATTCCCGAGGTCGGTACTCTGCGACATGTTCTCCGCGATGGGCATCGTGTAGCACTCCTTTCGATGTCAGGCGCGGGGCCTGCATGCGTGTGGCGGCCTCGTATCAGCAGCCGTTCATCTCCTCTTCCGCCGCCGACATCTCAACCGCATCGCCGTTGGGCTGCCTGTAGTAGGCCCCCGAACCCTCAACGGACCCCGTCACGAGGACGGGCGCCGCGTCCAGATCCTCGACATCCATCATGGATGCGATCCGCTGGAGCATGGCGAGAATCAGCGTTTGTTCCCACTGCTCCAGCTTCGCAAGCTCCTGGCGAAAGCTGTTTTGCAGCAGTGATGGCGTCCGCTCCAGAATCTCCTGACCGGCCGGCGTTACACCCACCGACCAACTACGGCGGTCCCGCTGGTCACGGTCTCTTGAGATGAACCCGCGACGTTCGAGCCGGTCAAGGATGCCGGTCAGCGTTGGCCGGCTCAGGTGCACTGTTCGCGCCAGCACGCTGGCCGACACCGGCCCGAGGCTGGCTGCGGCTTCCAGCGTCACAAGCTGCGGCCCCGTAAGGCCGAACTCCTCGACCAGCCGCCGCGACTGAAGATCGATCGCCCGAATGATCCGCCGCAACGCTGCAACGACCTGATTCTCGATTGGCAGGTTCAAGGTAGTGACCACTCTGACGCCCGGTGATTAAACAAGCCATAATGTTAGTACACAAAGCATTCGACGTCAAGCGGGCCACGTGACAACACATACCCATGATCGCACCGTAACGGAACGCCTGATTTCACAGCCACTTAGGGCGCACGCCAGACCCACTCGGGCAGCTATCGCGATGGACATGTGGCTCGCCATGTATTTCGCTTTCAAAGCACTTCATGGTAGTATCCCGCCACGGACATCGCCAGATGGTTTGACCTCCTACGGAAGGCCGGACACGCCTTCCCCCGCTACGTCCAGCGGCGAGCGGACAAACTAGCCACAGTGGATTGCCCTCATGATCAGATTCAGCAACGTCAGCAAGTCCTTCGACGGAGGGGCCACATACGCCGTACGCGATCTCAGCCTAAGCGTGGACGCCGGCCAGACGCTGGTTCTGCTCGGCTCGTCCGGCTGCGGCAAGACAACCACGCTGAAGGCAGTCAATCGCCTGGTGGAGGCCGACAAGGGCACGATCGAGATCGACGGGCGCGACATACATGATCTCGACATCCTCCAACTGCGCCGCTCGATCGGGTACGTGTTCCAGGGCATCGGCCTCTTCCCACACATGACGGTCGTACAGAACATCTCAGTCGTCCTAAAGCTCGGCGGGCGGCCACGGCACGAACACCGGCGCAAGGCGCTGAGCCTGCTCGAACTCGTGGAATTGGATCCCGCCGAATGCGCCGATCAGTACCCGCGGCAACTCTCGGGTGGGCAGCAACAAAGGGTCGGCGTGGCTCGCGCACTGGCGACCGATCCGGATTACCTGCTGATGGACGAGCCGTTCGGCGCCCTCGACGCACTGACACGCGATTCTCTACAGCAGGAGATGATCAGGCTCAACCACCAGTTGCACAAGACGGTCCTTTTCGTCACACACGACATCTTCGAAGCTCTGGCCTTGGGCGATCGCATCGGCATCATGCACGAGGGACGCCTGCACCAGGTCGGCACACCACACGATGTCCTGATGAACCCCGCCACCGATTTCGTCAGGGATCTCTTTGGCAGACCACGCGACCAATTAGCCGCTTTTTCGGAGCACCTGTCATGACGTACCGTGTGGCTGTCATACTAATACTGATACTGGCCACATCGCTGAACACCTTCAGCCAGAGTAGCGACACCATCGTCGTGGGGTCGAAGAACTTCACGGAGCAAGACATTCTCGGCGAGCTCGTGGCGCAGCTCATAGAGGAGCACACGGACCTGACGGTCGAGCGGCGCTTTGGCCTGGGCGGAACGGGGATCTGCCATGCCGCACTGTTGGCCGGCGAGTTGGACATCTATGTGGAGTACACGGGCACGGCCCTGCTCGACGTGCTCAAGCTGCCCCTAATCAACCATCCCGACGAGGTCTTTGCCGAGATCGCCAGCGCGTATCGCGAGCAATTCGACGTGCAGTGGTTGCCGCCAATCGGCTTCAACAACACATACGCGATTGCCGTACGCGAAGATGACGCCGATGAGCAGGGCTGGACGCGTGTCAGCGATCTGGTTACGGCGGCACCGAAGCTCTCGGCCGGCTTCACTAGTGAGTTCGTCGTCCGTCCGGACGGATACCCCGGACTTCGCCGGAGCTACGGCATGAACTTCGGGACCACGATGGACATGGATCCCGGCCTAATGTACTCAGCGGTTGCCGACGGCCAGGTGGATGTGATCTGCGCCTTCGCCACCGATGGACGCATCGCAGGCTATGGCCTGCACTTGCTTGAAGACGACCGCGCGTTCTTCCCACCCTACGACGCGGCCCCGGTCGTGCGCGGCGAAACGGTGCGCGCACACCCCGAACTGCGAGCGGCATTGGCCCCGCTGGCCGGCACGATCTCCGACAAGCTGATGCAGCGTATGAACTATGCCGTCGACGAAACGAAGCTCTCGCCAGCGAGCGTCGCCGCCGAGTGGATTAAGGCCCGGGCGACACGCGCCGCGCCAACGATTGCCGCGAACAACGCGGAGACGCCGGCCGCCGGCAACGGCGTGATGCGCTTCCTCGCCAGTAAACGCAAGCAACTACTCTCCAAGACAATCGAGCACATCCAACTCACCGCCATCGCCATGCTGATCGCGATCGCCGTCGGTGTTCCAATCGGTATCGGCATTCAGCGCCTCAAATCCGCGCGCGGCCCGGTTCTTACGGCGGCGGAGATCATGCAGACCATTCCCAGCCTGGCGATGCTGGCGTTTCTCTTCGCCGTCTACGGGTTGCTTGGGCCGGTCCCCGCGATAACCGCACTCGTCCTATACGCCCTGCTCCCGATCATCCTGAACACGTACACCGGCCTGAATGAAGTCTCGCCGGCATTGATCGAAGCGGCGAACGGGCTGGGCATGTCCGGCCGCCAGAAACTCATCATGGTAGAACTGCCGCTGGCCATGCCGGTGATGATGGCCGGCATCAGGACAGCGACGGTCTGGACGGTCGGCATCGCGACGCTCTCCACGTACATCGGCGCCGGCGGCCTCGGCGACTTCATCAGCCGCGGCATGGCCCGCAACGACGCACGCCTCACCCTCCTCGGCGCCGTGCCGGCGGCCATGATGGCAGTGGTCCTAAGCATGCTGATCCGCCGGGTAGAGCGAAGGCTGACGAAATAGCAGACTTCCCGGCCGGCCCGCACCGCCCACGATGTCGAACACAGACGCGGGGCATCCATTGTGCCCCCGGCATCGGCGGCCATAATGGGTGATTGAAGGGAGCCGCCAACCCATCTGGCCACGAGGATGTAGCTCAGTCGGTAGAGCAACGGCCTTTTGAGCCGTGAGGCCAGCGTTCGAGTCCCTGCATGCTCATTCGGGGTGAGTGGAGTCCGACAGTGACATGCCGGGCACAGGGACGACCGAAACCTCTTCCAGCCCACAACTTGCACGCCAGCGCCTCGACCGTGCGTCGTCGCCTCGCACGACAACGTGTGACAGACTGCTAATCGCCGGGAACACTGGAAGGTGGGAGCCAGAGGGGGAGCCAGCAGGAAGGTCAGCGGCTGGGGCCATCCGTTCCGGTCGCGGGAGCATTGGCCGGAGGCGTCGGCTGGCTGGTCAGAATCGGCAGTGTTGCCAGCGCATTGGCTTGATCAGCCAAAACGGCGTGGGTGTAGTAGTCCATCGCCAACGTGAGTTTCCATGGTCGTAGCGTCACGCCACCAATCGAGACAATCAGGCTGATTACGGCAAATTCGCGAACACCCGCTGAAACTCGACAAAGTCAATCAGATCCAGGTCATTGTCCAGGTCAAAGTCAAAGGCGTGACAGCACGAGACTCCGTATTCAACGCCGGGGCTCGTCATGCAACCCTGCCAGTACGCGTAATCGTCCACGTCCACGCGCTCGTCGCCTGTGTAGTCTCCATCCGGCCACGATCGCGTGAAGACCAGCTTTAGCGCATCCGCATAAACGCGATAGCCCCAGCCGTCAGCCGGGCGCCCACTGACTGTTTCTTCCGAGACGTTGACCGAGCCACCGGCCACCTCCTGCCCGGCGTCAAACCAGTAATGGCCGAGCGAGATCCACTGGTCATAGTTGGCCGGCTCGGGCGCACCGCTCGGAATCTGGTCCACGAGTTGCACCGTCTCGCCCTGGTAGTGGCTGACCGTGTACCTAGCGTCGTAGCAGTTCGCGCCGTTGTCCCAGGTGACGAACACCTCGTACAACCCTGGCACTGCGACGTCTGGCACGAAGGTCGCGTTGTCGGTGCCGGAGTTTGGCACTTCATAGTTGATGAAACGACTGCCGATGCCGGTTAAACCCTCAGCCTCGCTCTTGATTGTGCTGTTCATCCACGCGCCATCTTCAAGATAGGTCGGCGGCGGATTGACATCACCGTCAGCATCGCGACTCTCGACGATGACGTCGGGCAGCGTCGGCGGTGGCTCGCACAGCAACTCGATGTCGTCGATGTAGACCGTGAACGGCCCGACCGAGTCCACAATCGTAAACGCCAGATGTTCGATCACGGCCTTGTTTGTGTAAGACGTCAACGTACCGTCGCCGGTCATGCCGTGAATCGGATCAGTCAGCGGATCAAAAATGATCGTCTGCCATACGCCGGGCAGCGGCTCAATCAGCACACCCTGCGGAGCGCCGTCGATGTCGCTCGCGGCACCGACCCACTCGATTGTGCCGGCGGTGCCGCCGTCGGCGCCGACATCGGCGTCAGTCCCGGTCTCGCGAACGCCAACCGCCAGCCGCAGGCTCCCGGCATCAAGCCGCAGCCGCACGCGAATCAGATGATCCAGCCGTACCGTCGGGTTCGGGATATTCGCCGCGTTGCTTGTCGTTAGGCGCATCCAGCGCATCGGATCAGTGTCGAGGTATTGCCACTCGATCTTGTAGACGTTCGAGCCGCTTAGCGCGCTGACTTCGTCCGTCACTTCCGACACGTTCGGCTGAAGCGCCAGATCGTCGTACGTTGATCCACTGTAGCGCGGGGCCTGGAACATCACGTGAGTTCCGCGGGGGTAGCCTTCGAAATCGGCGAGCATCATCGGCTCGCACGGCTGCGGCGAAGTGACCAGGACCTGCCAACTCTCGTCGTCGCTGCCGGCGGAGTTCTCGGCACGCACGGTGAAGTCAACCAACTGCCCATCCTCTTCTGCCGTCGGAACCCACCCGATTACGCGTCCACGCGCGGTCACCGTTGCCCCCGCCGGCCCCGTGATTAGCGTCCAGGGTTGCCCCGTACCCTGTGTGAGACTGAGTTGGTGTACGTACTCATAGCCAACGCGCGTTTCGTCCGGATCGGGCGCGACTTCGGCAATCTCCGGCGGCAGCGGCCCGGCGAACGCAAGATCGAACCTCGCAACGTCGCCCGCGAAGACCGTTGCGAGTCCATTAGTGGCCGAATATCCAAGGTGCGAAGCGCCGACGGCGTAGTCCGTCCCCGCGCCAACCGCCGGAATCATCGTCACGACGTAGTAGCCGTTACCGTCGGTCTGGACTTGCTCCATCCCCGTGACCGTCACGGTGGCATCATCAACCGGCTGGCCGGTGATGCCGTCCGTGATGCGCCCCCAAAGCGTGCCCTCAACCGCACCGGGACCGCGCCACGGCATCTCTGGCGTAACAGCCGGATCGGCGAACAGGTTCGCCGCCACATAGGGATACCACGACCAGTCAGCTTCCCATGTGCCATCCAGCTCATTGTCGGCGGTGGCCGCGTAGGCAAAGCTGATCGTGCCGTCATCCCCGGCGCCGAGGGCATATTCCAATTGCGTGATACTGTTTGGCATCGAGTTCGCGTAGAGACACTGCCCGCCATAGACGTGGCGGTCATAGCGCCACTCGAGAGCTTTGTGTACCCAACCGCGATAGGCGGCGTAGTTCGCCGGCTCGTGATCACGGCGGTAATTCATCGGGCAGGCGCCGTCGAGCCAGCCCAGGCGCATCCACTTCTCCCAGTTCTGAAAG
>JAFGRR010000146.1 GCA_016935035.1 Phycisphaerae bacterium
ACACGCCATAGGCCTCGCCGAATGTCTGGTACTTGTAGTCGCTGGCCGTGAGCACACGCTCGATCCCCTCGGCCCCGCAGAAACGCGACAGAGCGAAGGGCAGATCGCGGCTGACGCTCACAATCACAACGCCGCTCGAAAGATTGACCGCTTCCTTGTTGAAAGTCCGCGTCTGGGTCGCGCACACTGGCGTGTCGAGGCTGGGCGCGACGCTCAGCACGCACACCTTTCCCGCAAACTTCGTGGATTCGATATCAGCCAGATCGTTGCCGACCAGTTTGAACGCCGGCGCCTTGGCGCCGACCTTCAACTCGGTCCCCACGAGGGTCAGCGGATTGCCCTTGAACTTTGCTGCATTGGTACGCTCTGTCATTTGTTTGTTCTCCATCGAGTCCCGGCGTCAACACTGAGCCGGGCATGAGTTTGCTATCACGACGAGGCGAAACGGCTCATCGCCAGGCATGCATAGGCACACGGCCGTGTCTGAACCTCGCGCTTCCATGTTCACTTCTCCCCCCGGCCCAAATGTTCACCCGTGCCGGCCGACGGCAGCGCTTGGCATGCCGGGCAGACGCCGAAGAACTCCACTTGGTGCCCGATAATACAGTAGCCGTTGGGACTGGTGAAATTCATCCCGCTGAAATCGACCCTCACGCAATGCACGTCGTCCACCCGCCCGCATTTGATACAGCGGACGTGGTGATGAGCGTCGAGGTCCCCGTCAAACCGAGCCTCGGCCCCGCCGATCTCCAGCTTGCGGACCACGCCCATGCGTGTGAGCAACTCCAGGTTGCGATACACAGTCGCCAAACTGATCTTAGGTGATCGCCGCCTGGCGATGTCATACAGTTCGGCGGCGGTCGGGTGGCAAGTGAGCTTCCGGAGTTCCTCCAGAACCACCTGCCTCTGCCGGGTGTTGCGACGTACTGTCCTGTCAATCATGCCGAGATCCTTTATCACTAATGCTTATTATTAGCGGCAGCGGCGGCCCTGTCAAGCGACAGTCTAAGAAGGGCTCTGTTTCGGTCCTAATGGCCCCCACTGCCGGAGCCCCGCCCGCGTCCCACCGCTGTATACGCCGTGCCATCGAACTCTCGCCCGCCCCCTCAGATAACGCGCGTTCGCGCAAGCCAGCGATACACGCGATCTAGTGTGACCTTGTACTGGGCCGAGATAAACCTGGAAACACGTGCCCGCGAGCGCTCACATCGATTGACACTTCATTCCGCTTGGTACATTATCCCAAACTAGGAGGCGTTAGGTGGATCCATGTAACAAGCGGGAGCGATTGCGGCAATTCGAGACGCTCTGCCGCGAGCATGGTTTGGCGCTGACTGTCCAACGCCGGCAGATCTTCGAATTGATCCTCGATCGCAAGGATCATCCGACCGCCGACCAGATTTACGACGACGTCCGCCTGCACCTGCCCAGTGTTTCGCGGACCACTGTCTACCGTGTGCTGGAGACACTGGTGGAAATCGGCGTCATTACGAAAGCATCTTCGCCAGGCGCGGCCACCAGGTTTGACCCAGTGACACGTCGCCACCATCACCTCGTATGCCTGCACTGTGACAAAGTTGTTGATCTCGAGGACGAAGCCCTCGACGCGGCGATCGAATTGCCGCACAATCAGGTTCAATCATTCGATGTCGAAGACTTCTCAGTTCACTTTCACGGTATCTGCGCGGCTTGTCGGCGAAAACGTAGTTCGCGAGGCAGCACATCACCAGACCGGCCGAGTCGCGAGAGCAAACGCACAACCCGAGGACTCGCAGGGAAGAGCAAGCGCGCCCCCAAGCGGAGGAAAACACGATGAGACGCAACAGAGGAAAGCTAGTCGCGCGTCGTGCGTGGCCCGTTTTCGCCGTCGCGATTCTGGCAGTCGCGGCGGTTGGGCTCGTCACGGCGCAGGACCAGAACAAGCAGCCCACCAGCTATGCGCCAGTGGCGCTGACGGAACCGTTCGACAGCGTGATGGCACGAATGTCGGCGGCCAAGCCCGCCATCATGGAACGCCAGATGAAGCTCCTCGAAGAGCGCTACGACATGGCGGATCGCCCCGCCGCCGGCGTTACCATGACCAAGGGAAAGGCGGTGCAGGAAGGCGTACGCGTCAAGCTGCCCGACGGCGTCACGTGGGACCAACTTGCCAATATGGCGCCGGAGGAGATCAAGCAGAAAGGCCTATGGCCCAAGGGTTTCCTGCCGCTGCCACATCCGAACCATGCCGAGGGCGGCATGGTCTTCCCGAAGTACCACATCGAAGAGATCAAGAAGCAGACCGCGGTTGATCTGACCCGCTTTGACCTGGACTACGATCTGCCGGACCACTTCCTGCCCGAGTACCCGCCGCCGATCTTCCTGACCACGCGGCCGGACCTGGGCGATGTGTCGCAGGGCAAGGTGGTCACGTTCGACAACTACTATGAGATCTTCAACGGCATTTTGAACCCCAAGCAACTGGAAGGACTGCGTCTGCTCGTCATGCCCACGCCGCAGCAGCAGTTCAACATGACTGAGGATCGTCGTTCAGCGCGGCCGAGTCGCGGCGTCACCTGCTTCGACTGCCACGTCAACGGTCACACAAACGCCACGACGCACCTGGTCGGCGACATTCGCCCGCAGGAATTCAGGCATGGGTTGGACACGCCGACGCTACGGGGCGTGAACATCCAACGACTGTTCGGTTCGCAACGGGCGCTGAAGAGCATCGAGGACTTCACTGAGTTCGAACAGCGGGCCGCCTACTTTGACGGCGATCCAGTGATTGCCACCAAGAAGGGTGTCAACGTCCTCGAGCGCGGCAGCCAGGTACACTTCATGGCCGAGTTCGAAGCCCTGCTGGACTTCCCGCCGGCTCCGAAGCTCGATGTCTTCGGCAAACTCGATCCGGCCAAGGCCACCGAGGCCGAACTGCGCGGCGAGGAGATCTTCTTCGGCAAGGCACGCTGCGGCGATTGTCACCCGGCCCCTTACTACACCGACAACACGATGCACAACATGCGGGCGGAGCGTTTCTTCGAGCCGCAGATGGTCAACGGCCGCATGGCCTCGGCTGATGGACCGATCAAGACGTTCCCGCTGCGCAGCATCAAGGACTCGCCGCCGTATTTGCACGACCGTCGGCTGTTGACACTTGAGGACACGGTCGAATTCTTCAACCTGACCACCGGCGTGAAGCTGACCGAACAGGAGAAGATGGATCTGGTGGCGTTCCTGCGCACGTTGTAGACATTTCGGGCGGATGGCGACGCCATTCGTCGATGACGGGGACCGGTTCGCGGCGGCTCGAGCGTGTATTGCGGGCCACCACGGACCGGCTCCATGTCAGAACTTCACAACGCACACGCATCTCCCCGGCTGTTCTGGATACGTACAGCCCCCGATGCATGGAGGATATCTCAATGCCCAAGGATGACGCGGGTTGCGTCAAGCCGAGCAAGGGGCCGCTGGGCCCATCCGGCAATAGCGCGACGGCGACTCTGGAACACCCTCAACACACGGAGGAACATATCGTGCTCGCACGCGTAGGCGCGGCGGCGCCAGACTTCGAAGCGTCCGCCCTGGTGGATGGCAAATTCAAGAACATTCGCCTGTCAGACTACAGCGGCCATTGGGTCACGCTGTGTTTCTATCCCGGCGACTTCACCTTCGTCTGACCGACCGAACTGTCGGCAGTTGCCGTCAAGTACGCAGAGCTGCGCAAGCTCGATGTCCAGGTCCTGGCGATGAGCACGGACAGCCGTTTCTCCCACAAGATCTGGCAGGAAGAAGAACTCGCGAAAATGGTCCCCGGGGGTGTCCCGTTTCCACTGCTATCCGATGCTGGCGGACGAATCGGGCGCGTCTACGGCGTTTACGACGAGGCAGGCGGCGTGGACATCCGTGGCCGTTTCCTGATCGACCCCGACGGAATCATCCGCGCCATGGAAGTCATGACGCCGGAGGTCGGCCGCAATGTCGCCGAGTTGATTCGCCAGGTTCAGGCTTTCCAACATGTGCGCGAGACGGGCGAGGTAATGCCGTCTGGCTGGACACCGGGCAAGCCGACGCTGACGCCCGGCCCCGAACTGGCCGGCAACGTGTGGAAGATCTGGAAGCCGGAACTGGCATTCTGAGCACGTGCCCAGGAGCGTCCGAGTGAGCGATTAGGTGAGCGTTTCCGGGTGCGGCGTGCCGTCGCTTGAAACGCTCACTCAACCGCCGCTCCAAAATGCCACGCTCTTGCGTTACAATCGCGCACTCGTAAGTCGGACAGTTCACGCCAACACGAGAATGGGAGTATTGCCCCGTGGCAAGTACCGAGGACAATCTCAAGGAAGCTTTTGCCGGCGAAAGCCAGGCTAATCAGAAATACATGGCCTATGCACGCAAGGCCGAGAAGGACGGTTTTCCACACATCGCTCGGCTGTTCCGAACGACCGCCGAGGCCGAGTCCATCCATGCCTTCGGCCACCTCGACGCCATGGGCCGCGTGCGCTCGACGGCGGATAACCTCGAAGATGCCATCGCCGGCGAGACTCATGAGTACACCGAGATGTACCCGCCGATGCTCGAACAGGCTGAGCGAGACGGTCACAAGGCCAAACGCATGTTCGGCTACGCCGTCGAGGTCGAGGCCGTGCACGCCCAGCTTTATAAGCAGGCGCTGGCCGCGGCCAAGGAAGGCAAGGATCTCGACGCCGACTTCTACCTCTGCCCTGTCTGTGGCCATATCGAGATCGGCAAACCGACGGCGGCCTGCCCGGTGTGTGGATTGAAGGCCGAGAAATACGTACAGGTGTAGTTGTCTGCCGCGATCGCGTGGCAATCAAAAGACCGTGGTGTCAGGCGTGTACGCCTGACACCACGGCTGCCAGGGAGCAGGGCACACAACCTGCTCGACATTCGTCGCGTTCACCCCCGCAAGTTCATCAGCGCCGTCCCTTTGATATCCCTGACCCGCCGAGCCACTCTGGTGCCAATGTCCCCCACTCCGGAATTGGTGTGGACTCATAGTGTCATAATCCACCCAGCTTCGCCTGACCGCCACCTGCGCGGTTGCCAGCCACAATGCTGCCAATCCACACAACATAGCTTTGGGTGATGTCGGCATTCGGCGCCAGGATGTTCGTCATGCCTCCAGATTCCAGTACAAGCTTATCCGTGTCGCGGGGGTGCAGCAGAACATCATCGGTTGCGATACAGTCTAGAAGCTATCCCAAAACCGAACCGAGCCGCGCCCGTGAGGAAGCGGTTGACTGAGAAACCGTTCATTTTGCGGCACAACCGTTCCCTCACGTCGCACAACAATGGCGATCAGCCACACATCGTGGTCCGATTATTCTGTCGATAGCCACGGTTAACGCCGAATCGCCACCGAGGACGGTGACGCTCGCGACACCGACACGCACCGCAGTAATGACCGGCGCCCCCAACGCGAACTTGTGAGATTGCCGATCCCGCAGCGCGCGCATGTGCCGGTGCGCGTCACCACCAACGGGCTACCGTGTTCGCCCGCCTGCCCGGTCACAGGGAAGGCCGCATCGGATGGTCATTCGGAGTCGAACGTTCCTCTTCATTAGAACGGGCCGCGACCGGCAGTCGTGCTCCCGTGCGCCAGTCGTGTCAGGCCCGCAGGGCCGGCCCATCCTCGCGCCGAGACCGCTGCCGGCATGCCGGGGTGTTATTCGATCGGATTGATGTGTCACACGCCCGAACAGGCGGGCGGTAGTACGGTGACGAGACTGTAAAATGACGAGATGAACGTGACGCCGGATTCCGAGGAAACTCAGAGCCTGCTCAGCCGGCTCGCCGCCGGCGATCAACAGGCCATCGAGCGGCTATTCACCGTGCACCGGGCTGCCTTGCGACGTCTCGTCGAGCTACGCATGGAGGCCCGGCTGCGGACCCGGGTGGACCCTTCGGACGTCGTGCAGGAGGCACAACTCGATGTCCTCAACCGCCTGGATGACTATCTCGCCCGGCGTCCGATGCCTTTCCGGCTCTGGCTGCGTAAGACGACCTATGAGCGGCTGCTCAAGATCCGGAGGCGCCACGTCGAAGCGGATCGACGATCAACGCGCCGCGAGGCGTGTCTTCCCGACCGCTCGTCGATGCAGCTTGCCCGGCGTCTAGTCGCCCAGGAGTCCACGCCGAGCCAGGTGGTGGCTCGCAAGGAACTGGTCGAGCGGGTACAGGCGGCGATAGCCGGGCTGTCGGAGACCGACCGCGAGATCCTGCTGATGCGGATTCTGGAAAGTGTCCCGTACGAGGATGTGGCCTTGATCCTGGATATCACGCCGGCCGCCGCCCGGCAACGCTACGGCCGGGCGTTGGTCAGGTTGAACCGTGCACTGCATGGCAATGGGCAGGACGTGTGATGCGAACAACAGCGGACGCCACGCACGACGAGTCTCGCGAGGCTCACCTGGTTGAACTCGTCGATGCGTTCACGGCCAGGCTGGACCAGGGCGAGCAACCCAGCATCGAGGATTTCGCGGCCCAGCACCCGGAATTCGCCGAAACTCTTCGTCCGGTGCTGTCGGCTGTCCAGGCCATGCGTGCGCTGAGCGGCGGCCTGCCGCCGGCTGGCCAAGCGGATGAAGCCCACGCCGTCGTCAGCGGTCGCCTTGGGGATTATCGCATCATCGGCGAAATCGGTCGTGGCGGGATGGGCGTCGTCTACGAGGCGCAGCAGATCTCGCTCGACCGGCGTGTGGCGCTGAAAATCCTGCCGTTCGCGGCGGTGCTCGACCCGCGCAAGTTGCAGCGGTTCAAGACCGAGGCACTGGCGGCGGCCCAATTGCACCACACCAACATCGTGCCAGTGTTCTCAGTCGGGTGCGAGCGAGGCGTTCATTACTACGCGATGCAGTATATCGAGGGACAGTCGCTGGCCGCCGTGATCGCCGAGTTGCGTTCGCTCGCGGGCATGGACACCGAGTTCACGGGTCGCCGGCCCAATACCTCCGAATCCGACGGTCACGCATTGCCGCCTGCATTGGGTGTGTCGTCGGCAGGGGTTGGCGAAGCCCGCGCACTGTCGCCCTGTGCGCGGACCCTGCCGGGCAGCAGCGATGCGGCGCAACTCCTTGCGTCGCAACGCAAGACCAACGGACCAGCCTTCTTCCGGTCCGTCGCCAGTCTCGGCATCCAGGCGGCCAGCGCCCTCGACCACGCCCACGCCGCCGGCGTCGTACATCGCGATGTGAAACCCGGCAATCTCCTGCTCGACGGCCGTGGTAACCTGTGGGTCACCGACTTCGGCCTGGCGCTGATCGGGTCGGATCCGGAACTGACCCTGACCGGCGACATTCTCGGCACCATCCGATACATGAGTCCGGAGCAATCGCTGGCCAAGCGCGTCGGCGTCGACCACCGGACCGACATCTATTCGTTGGGTGTGACGCTCTATGAGTTGCTGACGCTTCAGCCGGCATTCACCAGCACCGATCGCCAGGAGTTGCTGCGGCAAATCGCGGTCGAGGAGCCCCGGCCGCCGCGGCGTATCAACCACGCCATCCCGGTTGAGTTGGAGACGATCGTTCTGAAAGCGATCAGCAAGGACACCAAGGAACGCTACGAAACCGCCCAGCATCTGGCCGATGATCTTCAGCGGTTCCTGACGGATCGGCCCATTCACGCCAGGCCGCCGTCGCTGACGATGCGTGCTGCAAAGTGGGCGCGTCGCCATCGTACCGTTGTCGCATCGGCGGCGATCCTGATGGTGATGGCCGTTATCGCCCTGTCTGTCAGCACCGTCCTGATCTGGCGCGCACGAGAGGATGCCATTCGGCAATGGAGTGTGGCGCAAGCTCAGCATGCCCGGGCCGAGGCGAACTTCCAGCTCGCTCGTGATTCGCTCGATCTCATGTTGACGCGCGTCGCCGCCACTGAATTGGGCGGCGAGCCGCAGATGGAGAAGGTGCGACAGGCTCTGCTGGAAGACGCGCTGCAGTTCCACGAGCAGTTCTTCCGTCAGAAGGCCGACGCCCCCACCGTCCGCGCCGAGGCCGGCCACGCCTTCATCCGCGTCGGGCACATCAACGCCCTGCTCGGACAGAGCCACCAGGCGGAGACGGCATATCGAGCGGCAATAGACACCTACGAACAGCTCAGCGAGGACTTCAGCGCGGTCACGGAGTACCGCGCCGAGTTGGCCAACAGTCATGCGGCACTGGCCACGATGCTGTGGGAAGCCGGCATGTTCGCGGACGCCGACGCGCCCGCGCGTCGGGCGCTGGCCGTCTTCCGTTCACTGGCGGACGATCGCCCGCAAGACACCGGCTATCGCCGCGACGTTGCCCGCTGCTGCAATCTGCTCGGGCTGATCCTCGGGGATCTGCGGCGGATCGAGGAGGCTGAGTTGGCGCTGCGTGAGAGCATCGCTCTGCGCGGCGAACTGGCGGAAGAGTTCCCGCTGACGCCCGAACACCGCCTCGAATTGGCCCGCAGCCAGCGAAACTTGGCGCACTTGCTGATGACGGTCGGCAGGAGCGATGACGCGGCGGCACTGATCGACAAGGCCATGGAGCTTCAAAACACGCTGATCGACGATTTCCCAGACAATCTCAGCTACGGCGCCGAGCTAGCGCACACCAAACGCTGGTGGGATGAGATCCGGACCCTGGGCAGCCGCGAGGCCGCCGAGGAGATCAGCCGGAAGTCGCCGTGCTGGCGCGAGACAGTGGATCAATTGCCGGCATTGCCGTGGTATCGCGAGCGATTGGCGAGCAGCTATCAGGGCCTATACGGCGCCCTGGAGCGCACCGGCCGCCCGGCGGACGCCGAAAAAGCCTATCGACAGGCGGTCGAGTTGCAGGAGAAGCTGATCGCGAGTTGCCCGGAGGTTCTGGAGTATCGCACTACCCTGGTCGACTTCCACCTCGCCCGCGCCCGTATTCTCAAACTGACGTGGCGGCCCGATCCGGCAAAGGAAGCGTATCGCCAGGCGTGGGAAGTCCAGAAGCAACTGATCGCCGACTTCCCGGGAGAGGTCGAATACCGCCACCAACTCGAAGCCATCTATACCGAGTTGGACCAGGTCCGCAGCAACGTCGACGTGGGGGCACTCGTCGCGCTGGGCAAGCGATCGCCTGCAGGCGTGGCCGAGGCCATCGCCCAAGCGTTGTCGGTCAACATGAACGCCGCGCCGATGGAGCCATTCGCGCGGCTGGTGCACAGCGAATACCGGATGCTGGGCGGCGAATTCGAGTCGTCGGTCGAGGCGATTCAGCGCGCTATCGACGAGGGGGCCGGTCGCTCCTATCAGAAGAGCGCCTTCTACAAATCGCTCGGCTGGGCGCTGCTGGGTTCCGGGCGCGCGGAGGAAGCCCGCGTGGCGTTTCAGCAGGCCCTCGACGATGTCCAAGGACATGACGCGGAGGCTCTGGCCGACGAATGCCCCGACCCCTGGACCGCCGCCTACTTTCTGGACTGGGTCACCGCCGAGCAGTACGCACAGCGTTGGGAGCATAACGTGCTCTGCGGCAGAAGTCTGGCATGCTTCCCGTGGTTCTACATTGGCCTGCGGGC